>CAMNDY010000001.1 GCA_946535985.1 uncultured Treponema sp.
CCTCTCTCTGTTCTCAACTGTTTAATTCTTTCGTTTAACAAAATCCGCCATCCGTCTAAGAAACTTTGTCATTGTCGGGCATGACCCGACAATCTCTTTCTACCAATATGTGTGTCAACTAATTTAATACTATTGTATTTTATTATTTGACAAATCTTAAATACTAAAGTATTGTAATAATAGACAATAATATTGTTATTTTTGAGAGGTGATTTATGAAAAAAGCATTTTTAAGGTTTCTTTCTATTTTTGTAATAGGATGTTTGTTCTTTTCTTGTAATCCTTCAACAGGGGATAATTATGAGGATGATGAACAACAGGAAAAGGAACAGGGGATTGTTGTAAATGGTAATATTGATGTTAAGTTTGATTTTTCTGGTGCTCAAGCTCTTGCAAAATTGGAAGCAAAACAGGATGGTTCTCGCGCTGTAACGAATGCAGATGATCTTGGTGATTTAGTAAAAATCCTTGCCGATGGTTCAATGAAAAATGCAATTACTGTAGGAGAAAACTGCTACCTTAGTGATATCGTCGCAATTTACAAATCTCCCTTGGAAGATTCAAAAGATATTTTCATTGTATTTAATGGTGAAAGTACTCTTGGTTATAAAGAAGTTGAAAAACAATATGAGTGGGGTGATAAATATATAGAACGCAAGGAAATCAGGGTAGGCCAGTTAATTTGTTTGCACGAAGACGGTTCCATCGCTGATATTCTTAAAAAAGAAGAGACGACAGATTCTTGGAATAATCACGTTTCTTTAAAAACAGATAGCGTGACATTTGATGCAGCTGGCAATGTCTATTTTATTTCCAGCGATAATGGGGATATGATTTATCAATACAATCCAAAAACAAGTGTTCTCGCTAAAATGGTAGCTGCAGTAGAGGGAACAAACTATCAAAAAATGCAGATTGATGATGCAGGGCAGTGGATTTTTGTTTCGGGAAGCAGATATGTTTCTAGTAGTTCGTATTTCTTGCGGGCTATTCCTATTAGCAATCCTAATGGATTTGTTAATATTTATTATTCATCAAATAACAATATTGGAACAGAGCAATGGACCTATGATAATAGAAATGAGATTATGTACTTTATTGTAAATGATGGTAGTAATGAAGGTCTTTTTACAGCGTCAAAAAATGCAGGTTTTAAAACAAAGGAATTTATTGGTAGCAAAACTAAGATTTGGCGAGAGTTTAATAATCCGATAGGAATATTTAACATGTTTATCTCTTATTATTCAGATTATGAATGGCTTTATGTTGATGAAGAAAGTAATTTTTCACCAAGTTACAATGTTGATGTGATACTTAATTGTTTTAGTCATTTTTTTTATGGTTATAAAAGTGAGTCTCATGATTATGATACTATTTCTCTAACACGTGATGAGGTAGATATTCGTTTTGATTCTTTTTCTGAAAAAACTGGACAATTTAAACTTCTTTATAACCTTACAAAAGGAAAAAAGAATGAAGAACTCTTTGAGGCTTTGAATTGTTGGGAAGGAAAGGCTGCTATGTATGAGATTTGTTATGATGTATATTATAGAACTACGAAGTCTGCTCTAGACAGAGGTTTTATACATAATTTTTTAGCTGATATTGTATATGTTAAAGATACTGATATTTTATTGTGTGATTATGATGAGGTTATCCTTTCATATTATGACAAATGGGATTATCTTCGCGATGATAACGGGAACATTGTCTATGATGAAAACGGAAATGATGTTTGGACACAAATTGGTTTGCATGAAATAAAAGGAAAAGATTTTTTTCCAAAAAATGAATTTGGAAGTTATATGGATATGTCTTATCTTTCTTTCGTAGGGGCTACTAATGGTAATCATCCTAATATAGTTTGTTACGACTGTGAAAAAACGCCGTCTGAACTTTTGAACTATTATTTTGATTTTTGTAATGTAGATGGAAAGAAAGAATTTCGTCTAACTGCTTTCGAAAATGATGAACAATATAGTGCACTTTATTCTCCCCTAACTAATGAAGAAGCCTTAGAATGGATTTTTGCTGATGTGGAGCGGTTGTCTTTATTAGCTATGGCAATGACGTTTGATAATGAAAAAGGCTGTTTTGACGACGATATATTTATTAGATTTCTTTCCAAAACCTGTTTTATTGAAGGCTCTAATAATCAAGCAATAACTATGAAATCATTTTCTGATTTTTGTATTGGTTATTACCCTTATAGTTGTTCTCTCTTTGTAAATCCTACCGGCGTTTACTATGAATACACAGACAACAGTACTTATTACTATCTGGTTCAGGTTTCAGATGAAAGTGGACGTATTATTGAAAAAATCAAAAAAGTTGATTTACCAACTGGAAAGGTTGTTCGTTCTGAAAGAAATAATGAACGTCTTGTGTTGCAATATTCAATAATGGATTCAAACGGTGCAGAACTTGGATATCATCATATCTATGCTGTAGACTTGGAATCTGGCCAAGTTACCAACTGCTTCGACAACGTCCCTAACCGCAATTCTCTAGAGGTAGTATCTTTCAACTCTGCCGGCGACTTACTCTACTACAGTGCTGTCCGCGGAACCTCTGTTGAAAACGGAATTGTAAACATCGTAACCAACGAATACAATCCACTAACCGTCCAGCGTAAGATGGTTGCAGTTTATACGTTTAATTAACTAAGTTTACAAAAAAAATACCGCCCCTAAAAAGGCGGTATTATAAAAAATTTGGATGGGCGGCGTATCCATCATATCAGGTTCCCTTTCGGGAGCGCAGGGTGCCTTTCCTGCTCGTCAAATTTCAATTACATTATTACAATGAAATATCAGTTTTGTCAAGATTTGGAAAATTTCTTTAATCTTCCTGACTTGCAGTAATAATCGATTTTGGCTTGATTAACATCAAAAATCGTTGAGACATAATAAATCCCTTTTGTTTTATCAAGTTTTATACTCAAAAAAATATTATCATTAAAACATTTAATAAGTTCAATTTGTTCATCCCTTATCCCTGCATAATCAGGATTTGTAATTATTTCAGAGAGGGAATCAATATACTTTGCAGCTTTGTAATGTTTTCGTTTTAACAAGTGTGTCAAAAGACCTTTAGAACGATAGACAGAGATTCTCTGACTCTGTATATTCAGAAAGGTCTTAAGAGAAGTATTAAGTTCAGCTAAAAATACTAATTTATCTGTTGGCATACTTGAATATTTGTCTTGATCTTTACTCCCACATCAGCTGCAGCCCGTTTTCTTCATACTGTTGGAACTTTTCGTCTTTACTGATTAGCACAAGGTTGTTTCGGATTGCCTGCTGAATGAGCATTCTGTCAAAAGGGTCGTGATGATTTTCTTTTTTAGGAATCTGGCCTATTGCCAGATAATCATAGGGGTCTGGATTTAGTATGGAAAAATCATATTGTTCTGCAATATGCGGAAGGTGTAGAATATTAATTTTTCCAAGGTTAAGTTTTTTGTTCTGATATTTTATTGCCATTTCCCAAAAACTTATGGGACTCATGTATATTTGACTTTCATCATTGCAGAGAATCTTCATTACTTTTTTAGCAATTTTTTCTGGCTCCATTATAAACCAAAGAAAAACATGGGTATCAATTAAGTATTTCATTATTTCTCCCCCAAGTTGCTTACATTAAATCATCCATATTATCAAAAAGCCATTCAGGAGTTATTTCAAAATTTTCATCTTCCCAATATGGTCCATAATCTTTATAAAGTCCGGGAATACGTTTTTTTTTCTTGGGTTTTTCCATAATCTGCGTAAGCTGTGCCACAGGCTTTTTTGCACGGCCATAAAGAATCTGAACTTCTTCACCCTGCATAACCTTATCCAAAACCGAGGAAAACTGTGCTTTAAATTCACCTACTGTCATTTGTATCATAAGATTATGATATGATTAACTTGTCAAGTTGTCAAGAAAAGAAGCTTGCAATGTTCGTTTTTTCTTGACAAAAGTACTTCTGTAGAAGTATATTTTTAATTGTGTCAAAGCTCACTTTATATCATGGATCAAATAAAATTGTCTCAAATCCGGTTTTTGGAAAAGGTAAAAGCTATAACGATTATGGGTTAGGATTTTACTGTACTCAGAGTAATGAACTTGCAAAAGAATGGGCATGCCCGACTCTTGATGACGGTTTTTCAAATTGTTATGAGCTTGAGACAGAAGGGCTTTCTGTTTTGGATTTACAGTCCGAACAATTTTGTACGCTTCATTGGCTTGCTGTTCTGATTACAAACAGGCGTTTTGATCTGGATACTCCGGTTATGCGTCAGGGGGCAAATTATCTCAAGACAAATTTTCTTCCTCAACTTTCTGATTATGATTTAATCAGAGGATATAGGGCGGATGATTCTTATTTTGCTTTTGCGCAGGCATTTCTTTCGAATCAGATTTCTTATGACCAGCTTAGAAAGGCAATGAAGCTTGGAAAACTTGGTGAACAGATAGTTCTTAAAAGTAAAAAGGCTTTTGATTTGATTGAGTTTAAAAACTATGAAATTGCTCAGGGACAAACATATTATAAATTACGTTTGAATCGCATGGAAAAAGCAAAGTCGGATTATAAAAAGTCACTGGAAGAAGCGGATATTTCGGGGCTTTTTATTCGTGATTTAATTTTAGGAGATATAAAAAATGATGACCCGCGCTTACGATAAATTCTTTCTTCCTGGTGTAATGAAAAATCTAGGCTTCGCAGTTGATTTTGCGGTTAATGGTTGTGGACTTGCTGCCGATTCCTTTTATGATTTTTTTATTGCTTCAAAGGTTGCAAAAGGAATTGAAGAAGGATCTCCTCTTTTTGTATGTGGCTGTTCAGGAACGGAGCTTGCACTTTCGGTTTTTGAACGTGTCGGATTTTCTGGGAACATAGCTTCTGCAGATTCCTTTGTTCGTTTTGAGCGTTCCCCGGAATATTGGGCCGGCTGGATTCTGGCATTTTATCAGTGGGAAACAAATTTTTCATTTTTAAAAATCAGGGATTTTGTTTCGTTTTCGCAGATTATAAATATGTACGAGCCTCTTCACGAAGCACCGCAGGAAAAGTTTTTAGATGTTATGAATGACCTTATAAGGCAAAAAGATTTTGAAAAAAAGACAAACCTGCATAACCTTAGAAAAGCTTCGGGACTTACACAGAAAGAACTTTCAGAATTGACCGGCGTGAACCTCAGAACATTGCAGCAATATGAAATAGGTTCAAAGGATATAAACAAAGCAAGTGGCCAGACAATTAACTCTTTAGCCCGTGCATTGCACTGTAATTTCTATGATGTTATGGAGCTGTCGTTATAGTAGATTTGAGCAAGTTTTAACAATGCCAAACCAGTGTAGCCAGCTTATTTGAAAAGGGTTGTGGCCGTCTGAAATCGGGCAGCCAGCTGGTGTCGTCGGTGAGTTCCTGGTAGAAAAGATATTCAAAGTCGTAGGCTTCTATTAAGTCTTGGATGTCGGCGTCTTCCTGTGGAGTGACCAGTCGGTTTTCTAAAGAGGCAAGTGCTTTTTTGCGGGCAGCCAGGCGATCGGCTTCTTCTTCAAAAGGCACTGGCGTATATTGATTCATAAGCGAGATGATTGCGCGGCCGTCGGCATTTTCTTTGAGCCATTGCAGAACATCGGCGGTCTGTTCAAATTTTCCTGGCATAAAAAGATGACGGATTATTACTCCAGACATCATTTTGTCGCGGGGTTGACCTGCTTGAGCCCATTCTGCGGGTTTTGCGTTAGGAGGCTCCGGAATGCTTACAATTTCAAGCGGATTATTTTCTATCATCCAGCGGATTGCGGCAGTGGCAGATTTGGGATAGTCAGGTGCGGCAAACAAAGATTTTGAAAGTGAAGAATCCAGTGTTTTTAAATCCGGCAGCCAGATTGTAACGAGGCCTTTCAAAAGCTCAAGCATTTCAACATTTTCATATGCAGAAGAATTCCAGCAAAAAGGCACAGTAACTCCGCCATCCCGTGCGGCTCGTAAAAACTCTGCTATTTTTGGAATGTGGTGACTTCCTGTAACAAGGTTTATATTTTCTGCCCCGGCAGCCTGCAGTTTCAGGCAGATGTCAACAAACTCAAGCTTATCTACAGATCGTCCCAGTCCATCTTGACTAATCTGATAATTCTGGCAAAAGGCACAGCGTAAGGTACAGCCTGTAAAAAAGATTGTTCCGCTGCCACCAAAAACTGTTACAAGAGGTTCCTCGCCAAAGTGAAGGCCTGCAAATGCAATGCGGAGGTCTGCGGGTTCTTTGCAAAAGCCTGGCCCTTCGACAAGCTCAGGGACCACACGGTTTACCCCGCACTTTCTGGGGCACTGGCGGCACTCGCGATAAAAATCCTCGCAGTCCAAAATTAATATGCTCCCTTAGAAACCAGCACCATCATAAGCTCCTGCAAAATATTTACAGGCAAATCCTCTGCTTCGTAATTTACAAGGCGGCCAATTTCCTGCCAGTCTTGGTCTGTAATCAAATCCTGGTCTTCGTCGCTGTTATTTAAAAAGGCCAGCATTGCGGCAAGCTTTCCTGTGTTTTCATCACTTGGTTCGTAGGTTAAATCTGAACTGTTAAAGACATAAGTGTTTTCCCAGTATTCATAAATTGAACCTGGAAGTCCCATAGGGCAGGAGGTTGCCCGCTCAAAAAGATTCCTTATTTCATCGCGAATATCATTGTAGCCCGAAAAACCAGGCTTGTTATTGCGGGCGTGTTTTTTTACCTTTTCAACATCACTTAAAAATTTTCCGATATCTGTCATCTACAACATCCTTGTATTTTTTTTATATTCTTCAAAGCCTGACTTGCGGGCTTGATGTTTGTCGGCCATTGGGATGCTTACAAAAAGGAACATGAGTGTGTTTACAGCAGCTCCTGCTAAAAGCAAGCAGGGGCCACCTGTTGCAATCACGCTTGCAAATCCAATTCCCCACCACATGAGAATTTCGCAGGCATAGTTTGGATGGCGCGATTTTTTCCAAAGACCTGTCTGAATAAAACCTCCGGCTCCTGAGTTTCTGAAACGGTGCATCTGAATATCTGCAAGACCCTGAAAAACGGTTGCTGTAAAACACAAGGCAATAAAGGCCAGACAGAGAGGTTTGAAGGCGGCTCCCTGAACAATAGCTGTAACAGCCGGAAGCACACATAAATACACTACCAAAGTTGGAAACATGTGTATGCCAAGAAAATTAATCAGCGGGTATGCGGGGCCGGTTTTTTCTTTGAGCATCAAATAGCGCCAGTCCTGATATTCAAAGCTTTTAAAATTGTAAATCCAGTTGCCTGTGAGTCTTAGTGCCCAGAAAAGCACTGCCGCAAAAAGAAGCCAGCCTAGTAAAGTTACGCCTGTTCCGTTTGCATTCATTTTTGAAATTGCAAGGGCAAGAATAACAGGTGGCTGAACACTCCAATATGGATCATAAACCGAAGCATTGCGGAAAATCAAACTAAAGATGAAAACTAAAATTGTAGCAGCAATATCGGCAAGAAGAAGTGAAAGCCGGAAAGAAGACTGTCCCTCGCCGGCAGAAAATTTTCCCTCAAAAAAATCATAAGTAAAAAGGCCGCATAAAACTGCAAGGACGTAAATAAAAATAATTACAGCAAGAGCTGCATACCTGTTCTTTATCATAGAAGTATGCTATCAGATTGAAACTTATTTTTCAATCTGATAGCATTGCTTTATGTTTTCGGATACACACTTTCACTTTAAGATGATGACAGAAGAACGCGGAGTCGATGGTGTTGATACTCTTTCAACAATGGCCACCCGCAATTGCTTTTTTGGACTTGATATTGGAACTAAGGCCGGGGACCTTGCAGGCCGTCAGCTTGCTGTAGAAAAATGCATTGCAGCAATTTCTGATTCCCGCCTTGCAGACAAAGTCCGCAGTTTTATGTATTTTACCGCCGGAATCTGGCCCGATGTAGAAAGTATTAAAGACCGTGAAAATCAGATGAAAATCCTGCGGGAATCTGTCCTTGCTGCTGCAAAGGACCAAGATCAGGACACTCTGCATCGCCGTGTAATTGCAATTGGTGAGTGTGGACTGGACCATCACTGGAATCCTTCTGGTGCCGACGGCCGCTGTGAAGATGATTTTGACGAGCAGATTTTTCGTGGAGAACGAGAACTTTTCCAGGCACAGATTGAACTTGCCCGTGAGCTTAATCTTCCTGTAATTGTTCACAGCCGTGATGCCTACGAAGACACCCTGGACTGTATAAAAAACTGCGGCTACGACAAGGGGATTATTCACTGCTACAGTTACGGAATTGAAGAAGCCCGAAGCTTCCTTGACCGCGGTTGGTACATTGCCCTTGGCGGCGGCATAACCTACACAAAAAAATCAAAACTGGAAGCAATGGAAGAACTTATCCGCTTTATTCCTCAAGACCGCCTGCTCACAGAAACAGATGCTCCATACCTGGCACCGGTTCCTTTCCGCGGACAAGCCAACACCCCGGTTTTAGTAGAGCATGTATTTAATTACCTTGCAAAGGTCAGAGGACTTTCGCTAGAGGCTTTAAACTCTCTTGTTGATGAAAATATAAAGAGGCTTTTTTTCTAAAACAGTCTGCCTTTTAAAAGTCAGAAATTATTCATTCCCGGTAACTCGAGGCAAAATCATAATGCCGTGAACTGCTTCTTCACTGCCTGCAGGCATGCTTACAAAGAACATTCCTGTTGCAACTGCTTTGGCTGCTGTTTTAACAGTATCCTTTGCAGCCTCTTCAGCGCTTTTTTCTTCTTTTGAGTTTTCGTGGGAATCAATAAAATCCTTTATAATTTCATAGGCGCGGTCGTAATCAGAAATCAGGATAAAAACCTTTATAGAAAAACTTGAGGCACCACCCAGCGCGTTTAAAGAATACATTCTGTTTACATGTTCGTTTTCTGTATAAGTCGGAATATTTTCTGCTGCAAGAAGACTTCTCAAGAATGAGCATACACTAAAGCTGCCAACAGCTAAAAATTGCTGGCTTTGCTCACCCTGACGTATTCGTTCAAAATATCCTTTTTCGTAAGCTTCGGCATCGGCAATAGCTTTGTCATGTTCTTCTTCATCTGTATAAAAATCCGAAAGTGCCTGACTTGAACGGATTTCTTTAATTTTGCGAACTCCGGAAATGATAAACCAGAGACACATTCCTCCAAAAAGGACGTAAATAATAACACTAATAATAACCATAACTTTATTGTACTTCAAACTAATAAAAATCTCAAATGAATGTTTTTTTATAACTAATTTTTTATTCTTGTGATATAATTTAAAAAAACATAAATTCAGGAGAAAGTGCTATGCAAACAGCAGCATTAGTTTTAGGAATTATTTCTCTGGTTATCGCCATTGGTGGTGGTGCCGCAGGATTAGGTTGGGTTGGCTCCGTTTGTGGTGTCCTTGCCATTGTTTTTGGTGCCCTGGGTATGAAAGCCGGTGGAGCTCAGAAAAAGACCGCAAAAACAGGTTTGATTCTTGGTATTATCTCTCTTTGCTGGGGAGTTATTGTTACAATTGCCTGTATTGCCTGTATTGGAACAGGAGCAGGAATAGGAGCAAGCTTAGGTCTCTTTGACTAATTTCAGGGAGCCGGTTTACGTTCCCTTTTATAAATCTTGGTTTTATAAAGATTCCTCTTTACGGTCTTATGATTGTAACTGGTATTCTGAGCGGAGGCGCAATCTGCAAGAAATTATGCTTCCTTCAGAATATCAATTTTTATGATTTTATAATTATTTCTGCACTTGCAGGCAGTCTTGGCTTTGCGGGTGCAAAACTTTTTTTTCTTTTTGATTATTACGGAGCTGCAAACTTTTTTAAGGTCCTGGGCCAGATGCTTTTTCATCCAAAAACTTCGGGGCTGATTTCCGGAGGTTTTGTTTTTTATGGCGGCTTGCTTGGAGGATTTGCCGGATATTTTATAGGAGTAAAAATTGCCCGTACAGGACTGACTACTTTTTTAAATACCTTTGCTTTTGCAATTCCATATGTTCATGCTTTTGGGCGCATAGGATGTTTTTGTGCCGGCTGCTGTTATGGTATAGAGCATCATGGAGGATTTTCTATTGCGGGGCGCTTTCCTGTTCAGCTGCTGGAGGCATTTTTCTTGTTTGTATTTGCCTTTGTGGTTTTAGCCTTGATCTGGAGGAGGCCCCTTCGACAGGCTCAGGGACCACAGACATCTTTATTTTTACTTTACATAATCTTTTATTCTATGATTCGCTTTTTTCTGGAGTTTCTTCGAGGCGATGAAGCCAGAGGAAGAATTTCTTTTGCAAATGGACTTTCCTTTTCAACTTCACAAATCCTCAGTCTGATTTTATTTATGGCAGATCTGACTTTCATTATTATTCTTTTGATTAAAAAAGCTAAAAACGATAAAGTAGAAGTTAAGGATATTTAAAATGCTCAACACGACGCTATGTTATATAGAAAAAAACAATTCATATCTTATGCTGCATCGTACAAAAAAAGAAAAGGATGTTAACAAAGATAAATGGATTGGAATTGGCGGAAAGTTTGAAGAAGGAGAAAGTCCTTTTGACTGTATAAAGCGGGAGGTAAAGGAGGAAACCGGTTTTATCTTGAACAAGGTAGAATACCGTGGTCTTGTCACATTTGTTTCCCGTACAAGCGATGGGGCAGAGCCTTACTACGAACTCATGCATCTTTTCTGGTCTGATGATTTTTCAAAAGCAGACTCACCTGATTCTCTGGAATTACCGGAATGCGATGAAGGCGAACTGGAATGGGTCCCAAAAGAAAAAATGAATGATCTTCCTCATTGGGAAAGCGATGAACTTTTCTTAAAACTTATAGATGAGCGATCCCCATTTTTTTCTATTAAAGTCGAATACTTAGATGGAAAAATGACAAAAGCCCTTCAGGAGCAATAAAATGAAAACTGTAGTAAAAGAACTTTCATACGAAAAGGTCCTTGCCCTTAAACCCCAAAAACTGCAGAAGCCTGTAAAACCCGGACTTTTCTGGCGCTGGCTTATGCGTCTGCTTGGCAAGGGAGAGTTAAAGGCAACTAACTTTAAAGCAAATTATATTGGCATGGAAAAACTTGGGGCGCATGAACCCTGCCTTATTCTTATGAATCATTCCTGCTTTACAGATTTACTGATTGCAGAAACTGTTTTTGCCCGCCGTCCTTTTAATATTGTCTGCACCAGCGACGGCTTTGTAGGAAAGAACTGGCTCATGCGTCATCTGGGCTGCATTCCAACAAATAAGTTTGTTACAGATTTTGTCCTTGTTCGAAACATGAAATACGCTTTTGAAAAACTGGGCACTTCTGTTCTTATGTATCCGGAAGCCAGCTACTCTTTTGACGGTACTGCAACTCCGCTTCCTGCAACTCTTGGAAAATGTCTTAAGCTTTTTAATGTTCCGGTTGTAATGGTCCGTACTTACGGGGCCTTTGCACGTGATCCTCTTTATAATAATTTACAGAAACGCAAAGTCGACATCTCGGCAGATATAAAATATCTTTTGTCTTGCGAGGATATTCAGAATAAATCGACCGATGAACTTAATGAAATTTTAGCCCGCGAGTTTACCTTTGATAACTGGAAATGGCAGAAGGAAAACAATGTCAAAATTACAGAACCTTTCCGCGCAGATTACCTGAACCGGGTTTTATACAAATGCAGCAGCTGTGGCGCAGAAGGAAAAATGTTTGGAAAAGGCATTCACCTTACATGCAGCGCCTGCAATACTGAGTGGACACTTTTAGAAGATGGTAGGCTGGATCCTGCAAAACCATATTCTTCTGTACCCGACTGGTTCCGCTGGGAACGCGAGCAGGTCCGCAAGGAATTAATTGACGGTACCTACAAACTCGAAAGTCCTGTAGAAATCTACATGCTGGTAAATACAAAAGCAATTTACCATGTAGGGCAGGGCACTCTCAAACACGATAACAAGGGGTTTGTGCTTGACGGCTGCGAGGGAAAGTTACATTACGAACAGGGGCCGCGCGCCAGCTACAGCCTTTATTCCGATTACTTCTGGTACGAGCTTGGCGATATGATTTGTATTGGAGACATGAAAACCTTGTATTACTGCTTCCCAAAACAGGCTGGTGATATTGTAGCAAAAGCAAGAATTGCCACAGAAGAATTGTATAAACTGCAAAAATAATGTAAACTACTCATAGTTTCTGGGGAATTAGCTCAGTTGGCTAGAGCATCGGCTTTGCAAGCCGAGGGTCAGGGGTTCGAGCCCCCTATTCTCCATTATCTTAATTAAAATCAAGGAAAATTATTATGGCTGACACAATGCACGTTTTGGAAAAGAACCCAAACTGGAAGGGTCGTCGTGGTCCTGTCGTTCTTGTAATTATGGACGGTGTAGGATATGGAAAATTCGAAGAAGGTGATGCTGTAAAAGCTGCCCGCATGAAATATCTGGACTGGTTTACTGCAAACTGTCCTCATACAAAGCTTAAGGCCCACGGAACTGCTGTTGGTCTTCCAAGTGATGATGATATGGGTAACTCCGAAGTAGGTCACAATGCAATGGGTTGCGGACGTGTATTTGCTCAGGGTGCCAAGCTTGTAGGTGAATCAATTGCAAACGGTTCTATGTTTTCTGCCGACACCTGGAAAAAGCTTGTAAAAAATGTAAACGACAAAAACTCAACACTTCATTTTATTGGTCTTGTTTCTGACGGAAACGTTCACTCACACATTGACCATCTTAAAGCAATGATTACACAGGCAAGTAAGGATGGAGTTAAAAAGCTCCGCGTACACGCACTTCTCGACGGTCGTGACGTAGATCCAACTTCTGCCTTAAATTATATTACTCCACTCGAAGAGTTCCTTGCAGGATTTGCCGGCTTTGATTATCAGATTGCTTCTGGTGGTGGCCGTATGTACATGACAATGGACCGCTACAATGCAGACTGGTCTATGGTAGAGCGCGGATGGAAAGCCCACGTTCTTGGAGAAGGCCGCAAGTTTGAATCTGCAACTAAGGCTATTGAAACTTACCGTGCCGAAGTTCCGGGCGTTCTCGACCAGGATATGCACGAGTTTGTAATTGAAAAAGATGGCAAGCCTGTCGGAACAATCGAAGACGGCGACAGCGTAATTTACTTTAACTTCCGCGGTGACCGTGCCCTTGAAATGACACGCGCTTTTGAAACTCCAAAGGGTGGCGACCTGCCATTTGACCGTGTTCGCGTTCCAGCTGTTGAGTACGCTGGTATGATGGAATACGACGGAGACGCTCATGTTCCTGCTCAGTACCTTGTAAACCCACCAAGCATCGACCGCACAATGGGTGAATATCTTACAAAGACAGGCGTAAAGCTGTTGGCAATTAGTGAAACTCAGAAGTATGGTCACGTAACATACTTCTTCAACGGAAACAAGCAGGGCAAGTTTGACGAAAAGCTTGAAGACTATATTGAAGTTCCATCTGACGTAGTTCCATTTGAACAGCGTCCATGGATGAAGTGTGCCGAAATTACAGACAAAGTTATTGAAGCAATCAAGAGCGGTAAGTATGACCACATCCGCCTGAACTTCCCTAATGGAGACATGGTTGGACACACAGGTGTATTCAACGCAGTAGTTTGTTCTATGGAAGGAATGGACCTTCAGCTTGGACGTCTTAAGGCAGCAATTGAAGAAGCCGGCGGTATCTTGTGTTTGACTGCTGACCACGGAAACTCAGACGATATGTATGAGCATGCAAAAGACGGCAGCGTAAAGAAGGATGCAGACGGTGAGCCAAAAGCAAAAACTTCTCACTCCCTCAACCCTGTTCCAGGAATTATCTACGACCCTGAATATAAGGGTGAGTACGACAATACAAAACTTAACGAAGGTCTTGGAATAAGCTCTTGGCCAGCAACACTCATGACTCTTATGGGTTACGTGCCTCCTGCTGATTATGACAAGTCTATTATTAATTTGAAGTAATAGATTCCCGGGTCAAGCCCGGGAATGACATGTCATTGTCGGGCTTGACCCGACAATCTCAATGCGCGAAGACACAATGGAAAAAATCCGTGCCCAAAGAAACAGGACAATCACTCTTACAGAAGAAGAAAAAAAAGAACTTCGTAACTCCATTGTGGTCCTTGACCGAAGTGTGATCCCTGAGCCTGTCGAAGGGCAACTAAGTAAATACATAGACAAAACAATAAATGCCAGCCTGCTCGACGCCCTTCCTTTCCTCCCGGACGCCTTTGCAGACCTCATTATCATAGACCCTCCCTACAACCTTACAAAAGATTTCAACGGAAATAAATTCAATGCCCGCAGTGAAGAGGCTTACGACGAATATCTTGCAAGCTGGTTTCCTCAAGTGTGTAAAAAGCTTAAACCAAAGGGCTCTCTTTATTTATGCGGCGACTGGAAATGTACATCATCCCTTCAGCGGGCAATGGAAAAAGAGCTTACAGTTTTAAACCGCATAACCTGGCAGCGCGAAAAGGGTAGGGGTGCAAAAGCCAACTGGAAAAACGGTATGGAAGATATCTGGTTTGGGGTGAAAAATCCTGACGACTATTATTTTGATGTAGAAGCAGTAAAGCAGAAGCGCCGTGTAATTGCCCCCTACAAAGTTGACGGAAAACCAAAAGACTGGGAAGAAAGCGATGACGGAAACTACCGCCTTACTTATCCTTCAAACTTCTGGGATGACATAAGCGTACCCTTCTGGTCTATGCCGGAGAACACTGACCATCCGACCCAAAAGCCTGAAAAACTTTATGCAAAGTTAATCCTTGCTTCAAGCCGTCCAGGGGACCTTGTATTTGACCCCTTTTTAGGAAGCGGGACTGCAAGTGTTGTTGCAAAAAAACTTGGACGCCATTACTGCGGAATAGAAATGAACGAAGAATACTGCCTGCTTGCCCAAAAGCGGCTTGCAATGGCAGAAAAAGATAAATCAATTCAGGGTTACTCAGACGGAGTTTTCTGGGAACGCAACACAGCCCAATTTCAGAAAAAGCAGGGCTAAGATGGCAGAAATATATTTGATGATGAATAAGCCTGCCGGCTATGTTTGTTCTGCTGCCTCCGATTCTCACAAAACAGTTTATGAACTTTTACCCCCGGAATTACAGGACCTTGTAAAAAACGCAAAACGAGGTCACCGCCTGCACACAATAGGCCGCCTTGACGCCGCCACCACCGGTCTGCTGCTCTTTACAACAGACGGAATGTTCTCTCACACAATTGCCAGCGGTGCCTCTGATTCAGTCCCTGCAGTACCAGAACTAGCCCCTGCGGCACCTGAGCCAGTCCCCACGGTCCCAGTGCCAGCTCTTGCGGTCCCTGAGCCTGTCGAAGGGCCCTGCAAAAATCTCCTGATCACAAAAACCTATCTTGCCAATTTAAAAAATCCTGTAAATAATGAACTTCAAAAAGAAAATATTTCAAAAGCTGCTGCCGGCCTTATTCTTCCCCCGGAAAAAAAAGCTCCGGAACAAGAAGCCGCTCCTGCTGAACTTTCTTTTATAAACGAAAGGACTTGCCAGATTAAGGTCTGTGAAGGAAAGTTTCACGAAGTTCGCAGGATTTTTCGTGCACTTGGAAACGAGGTTATAGAATTAAAACGTATTGCAATAGGAAGCCTTATTCTTCCTGATTCTTTGAAGCCTGGGGAATACACAAGCTTTTCTCCTGACCAAATACTTTTTTGACATATAATTTTTAATGCGTTATAATATTAGAATATAAAAATTAAGTCTTATCAAAAAAGTTCTTCAGGCAAGCCTTGTGCAAAGCCGGTGATAATATATTTTGTTTGGAGATTTCTTATGAAGAGAATTTGTAAAATTTTTGTAGGGTTGATTGTTTTAGCTGGTATTGTAATGACAACAGGCTGTAACTTATTTGATCAGGCGAAAGAAGCTGTAGAAAGTACTTATGATACCTGGTATCTTTATACAGGTGATCAGACTATTAGTATTCCTTTAGGTTCCAATGCAGATGATGAAGATGGAGATTCTACAAAATCTTTGGATAATGTAGAATTCTATGTATATTATGATGAAGATGATGGGCTTAAAATTGCTGTTCAGGCAGAAACAGAGCAGAATGTTGCTTTGCTTGGAGGATTAGCAGAAAAGAAAATAACAACATATACTGGTGGAACAAAACAATATTCAAAGGATGATTTTAAACCATATAAATGGGCTGGTATGATATCAACACTTCCTTTTGAAGAAGCAGATGAACCAGAAGTTTCTGCTCATCCAGATAGATGTATTATTCTTGCAGGTGACGAAGCTGGTGATTTGAAGATCCAATGGAAAAAGGTATTAAAACAAAAACTTATAGAGGCCCTTCTTGGCGAAGACTAATTCCTCCGGGGTCTTAGGGGCAGAGCCCCTAGGCGAAGGGGTAGAGAGCAACGCAGTGCGAACGAGGGGGAGACTTCCCCCTTTTTTTTGCCCTTCGACTGGCTCAGGGACCACAATCTTTTTGTTTGTAAATTCATTTCAACGGGTGTATAATATAATATCATGCTAGAAATACTTAATGATCAGGATTATGAAAAATTCCGTAAGGTTATTTATGACCAGTGTGGAATTACTTTCTCGGCAACAAACAGGTCTATTCTGGATAGTCGTATAAAGGATTTGCTACGTAAAAAGAATATTGCAACTCCGGGCGAATATCTGGACATTGTTTTAAAGAATTCCGAAGAAATGAAGCTCATGCTCGACTCGGTTACTACAAACCTTACACGTTTTTTCCGTAATCAGCCTCATTTTGATGCTTTTACTAATTATGTAATTCCTGCTGTTATTGAACAGAAAAAAAAGACCGGCGATAGAATTATCCGTATCTGGAGTGCCGGCTGTTCTACCGGAGAAGAGCCTTACACTATTGCAATGATTATGAAGGAAATCTGTCCTCTTGGTTTTGATTTTAAAATTACGGCTTCTGATATTTCCCTTAAATCTCTTATGGTTGGTCAGCAGGGATTTTATGGTGATAACAAGGTTGACGGTATTCCTGCTGATTATCTTACAAAGTATTTTACAAAGGTTGAGGGAGGCTATCAGGTAAAGAAGGAACTTCAGGATAAAATTCATTTCGACTACCATAACCTTATGAACGATTCTGGTGCCCGAAATCTTGATGTTGTTTTTTGCCGAAACGTTCTGATTTATTTTGATGAACCTGCTCAGCTTACTGTAATCAACCGCTTCTGGGATTCTATGGCAGCACAGTCTTATTTGTTTATTGGTCACTCTGAATCTTTGTTTGGTATGAAGACTCAGTTTGAATTCTTGAAAACTGAATGGGCGTGTTTATATAAGAAGAACAGGTAAGTTGTTATGGATAAAATTTCGGTAATGATTTGTGATGATTCTGCGCTCATGCGGAATCTGATTGGTCGTATTATTGCTGATTATGATGGACTCGAAGTTGTAGCAAAAGCAGAAAACGGTCAGGATTTGCTCGATAAAATTCCTGTTTACAAACCTGATGTTATCCTTCTTGATATTGAAATGCCTGTTATGACGGGCCTTCAGTTCCTTGAACAAAGAAAGCTCCGTCACATTGATATTCCTGTTATTATTCTTTCAAGTATTGCCACCGAAGGCGCCTCTGTTACCATGCGCTGTCTTGAGCTTGGTGCTGCAGATTTTATTACTAAGCCTGGTGGATCTTCTGTTTCTTTAAAAATTACCGATGTTTCTGATGAAATTATAGAATATGTTTCAAGTTACGGTGCTTCTTATGCTGCCCTGCATGGTAAACATGTTCCTGATCCTGATTATTTCAGTCACATTATTAAGCTAAAGGCTGCGACTCGTTTTGTTGCCCAGAAAAAGGGTGAGGATGCTGCTAAGCTTGCGACTATTTCTAAAACAGAGTTTACTCCTCCTGCTTCCTGGTCTGCTCCTAAAAATAAAGAGCCTGTTGTCATTACTCCGGAGCGTGAAGGTGGCCGCATAGAAATTATTGCTATTGGTATTTCTACCGGTGGTCCAAATGCTTTGCGTGAGGTGCTTGCAAAAATAGATCCTAACTTAAAGCAGCCTATTCTTATTGTTCAGCATATGCCTGCCGGTTTTACAACTGAATTTGCCGAAAGCTTAAATCATATATGTCCGCTTGAAGTTTCCGAAGCTAAAAACGGAGAACCTGTTCTTGGCGGTCATGTTTACATTGCACCTGGGAACTATCATCTTCTGGTAGAAAAGCGTCCGCTTAATGCAATTATAAAGCTTACACAGGATGATTTGCGTAACGGACACAGGCCTTCTGCCGACTGGCTCTTTGAATCTGTTGCCCAGCAATATGGAAACAAAGCTCTTGGTGTTATTATGACTGGTATGGGCCGCGATGGTGCTGCTCAACTTGCCGAAATGCGTAAAAAAGGTGCCTGGACTTTGGGTCAGGATCAGGCTTCATGCATTGTTTATGGAATGCCAAAGGTTGCCTGGGAAATGGGTGGAGTTCAGCGTCAGGTTCCATTACAGTGCCTTGCCGATGAAATAAGCCATCTTGCCAACGCGCATATTAATTCTTAATTCCAAGTTCTTTTAGTCTTTTTTCGCACTCTTTTGCTCCAACATGATTGTGGAGTTCCTCGTAGGTGTCGCGCAGATTATAGAGTGCATTAGCGTCATAAGGGTTAAAGCAAAGAGCACGTTCAAAGTGTTCACAGGCTAAGTCGAATTTTTCCATGTTAAAAAGTGCAACTCCGGCAATGTTCCATAAGGATGAGTTGTCTGGCGCAAGGTCAATTCCATCCTGACTGTAGGCAAGGGCGGCTTCGTAATCTTCATCATTTATGCAGAGGGTGCTGAGGGTATCAATAACATCAAGGCGTTCAGGTGCTATGTGAAGTGCCTTTTCGAGCGAGAGACGTGCATTTTTGATGTCGCCAGAGTCTCTGTATGTCAGTCCCAGGTTGTACCACAAAAGGTAATTATTCTGCTCAATTGTTAAGGCTCTTTTAAAACAGGCAATAGCTTCGTAATAGTCACCACCGTTTGCGAGAATTATTGCCTGGTTATTAAGTTTATCTGGTCTTTCTGTCATAGCTGTATACCTTTAAGATAAGTCTTTTGGAACCATTGAGTCAAATAATTCTGTTATAAGAGGATTTTCTGCAAACTTAGCGCAGTTTTTGTGTATAAGAAGGCTGCCTTCTTCTGCGGCATGTTTAATACAGTTGCTTTTTTGCAGAAGTTCAATACACTTTTCTACTGCAGGGGAGTTTATGCCTTCTTTTGCAGCCTGGGCCATGAGCTTACTGATTTTTGTTTTGTCCTGCGGAAACTTCTGAATATGAAGAAGAACCGGCAGGGATTTTTTTCCTTCTACAATATCGTCTCCGCGTTTTTTTCCGGGGTTTCCTTTTGTAAGGTTTATTACGTCATCGATTATCTGAAAGCCAACGCCAATTTGAGCGGCGATTTTTCCATAGGCTGCAGCCTGTTTTTCTGTGGCACCTCCAGCCATAAAACCAACCTGGGCGGCAAGGGATGCGAGAGTTCCTGTTTTATTCTGCACCATGGCAAGGTATTCGTCTATGGTAGGATAATGGTCTTTCTCTTTATGCCAGTAAATGTCCATGGCCTGCCCAAGGTGAAGACGGCGTAGTTCATTGGTGTAGAGCTTGTAAAAGGCAAGTTTTTGATTTTCTGTGAGCTTAGCAGTTTCAAGACAGACAGGTGCTTCAAAATAAAGCCAGCTGGCACTGTTTAAAGCGTGGTCAATTCCATATTTAATATGAGCAGCAGGTTTTCCCCGGCGCAGGTCGGCACTGTCTTCAATATCATCGTGGATAAGGCTTGCAGTATGAACAAACTCTACAAGTGGTGTGAGTGCGAGAGCTGTTTTTTCTGTTAGGGGCTGGGCCTGGGGCGACTTTTCTCCTGTTTGCTTCTTTGCCATCTGATAGCAGAGCATAAGAAAGAGGGGTCTCCATCTTTTGCCGCCAAGCTTTATAAGGTCAATATTTGGTTCAATAAGCTTACTTATAAAAGCCTTATTTTGACTTATAGCATCCGGCAGTTCCCCAAAGGAAGCCTTTTGCCATTTAGAATCAAAGTCATATAAAATAGCCTTAGACAAGGCCTCTTCAATCTTTTCAAGAAGGGTTATTAGTTTTGGATTCATGGTTACTATTATATAGTAAAATCATTTTTTCGCAATGATTACACGCCGGGACAGGTGATATAGGCATGAAGAGGGAAATTAATATCCCAGATTGCCTGTAAAAAATAGCGCAGGGTTTCCGCATTATAAATATTAAAATAAAATCTAGTGGCGCGAAGGAACAAAACGGAGGGCAAAATGACTCTGACTGTTGATGCCGCGGGAGCGGCATTTAATAGTTCCACTACAACAGTCAGCGGCAAGCGGCTAGCCGCGGTTTTGACCTCCGTTTTGTGACTGGGAGCCACTATAATAGTGATATTTTATTTATAATGCGGAAGCTATTTTTTTATACCAATACCAGTATATTGATTTCCCTGTTCATGCCTGTGTGGAAAGTCACCAATATATTCACGCCTTGTCCACAAGTTATCCACATTTTTGACGACTGTGGTGGATAAAAATGACACACCTTTATTATTCCAAGTCAAATATTCTTGCAGATACAATGTTAGAATAAATACAAAAATATCAGTTAAATCGTTATAATATAAGGAATTAGCAAATAAGTGATATAATGTTGCTTAAAAAACTACATTTTTATGTATCGCACTATGTGGTAGCTGACCAGGGTTTTTAACTAAAAAGCACTAGAATGCAAGTTTAGCACCGACTTTTCCACAAGTTTTCCACCTGTCGGCAGAACCCCATGGAGCCTGCCAAAGCAAAAAAAAATCCGGCCTGAAAAGACCGGATTGCATTATTCATAATTATTGTTTAGCCGAGTGAAACTTCACCGCGTTCGTTGATTGCAAGAATAGACTTGCAGCCTGAACAGCGGAAACGTCCGGCTTTTGTAGCTCTAAGCTTCTTACTGCAAACAGGGCATTCAATAACAAGAGGGAATACCGAAGAAGTAGTTGGTCCTCCTTCAGAGAAGAAACTGATTGCTTCTTCTGTAGAGTTCTTGATGTTGAAGAACTGTGAGAATCCAAGTAACTGGAATACTTCATAAACCTTAGGCTGGATTTCAAGAAGAACTACATCTCCACCCTTTGGTTTTACCATTTTTAAGAAAACTGTAAACGATCCAATTCCTGTTGATGAAACATAGTTAAGAGCTGCGCAGTTGAAAATGAGGTTTACAAATCCTGCTTCAATTACTTGTGTAATCTTTTTTTGAAAATAAGTTGAATTATATGTGTCGATATATCCTGTAAGGTAAATAATCAATCCGTTTGGCACGTTGAAAGATTTATCAAGCCTGATCTGCAGACTGTCATCTTTATCAGCGTCAAATCCAGGAATAATCACATTATTAGCATCCATTGAAAACTACTCCACGCTTTTTGTTTTTACAATTATACAACTTATATTTTACTATATAAATGGGAATAATGTCAAATTATTTTTGCTTACTATAGAAAAATAGTATATAATTGAATAAAACTTTCTGCCGATATTTAAATGGGTAGGTTTTTATTTTTATGAAAAAAGCGTTTGGACTTGTTCTCACTTATTTTCTATTTCTCATAATTGGAACTGCAGTCGGCATGTTCTTTTATTATGTTTATTTGAATATTCAGTCTGCAGTTGCAGGTATTCCTTTTGAATTTTTTAAGAAGGAAGATCTGCTTAGAGTGCTTTTTTATGTACTTGGATGTCTGCTCCTCTTTGTGTGTCCCGCAATGGTTTATGTGCGAATAAGTAATAAAGGTGGAATTCTGCACTTTATCTTCTTTATAATCCTTTCTGCCCTTACATGGGTTTTGTTTCTTCCATTATTAGGTCATTTTGAGAATAAAGCTTTATATAAAACAAAGGACAGTTCCCGCTTCCTTACCCAGGGATACTTCCGTCAAAATGGTGATAAAATCTACTATTTTACTAACGATTACAACAAAAATCCCTATCTTGATACAACTGCAATTGTAATTGATACAAGTCCAGAAGGAAGTGTAGAGATAGAAAAGATTAAACCTTCCCGCGATTTTATTCTTTTCCGTGATTCTGCCCCTTATAACGATATTCTTATTAAAAAGGCCTTTGATCAGTCAGAATCTCAGCCAATTATTTCTTTTGCAATGATTCTTGAAAGGGCAAGAAATTCCTTTACAAAGGGTTGGACTTTCTTTCTTGCATTCCTTTCTCTTGGACTGGTTCTTGCAACTCTTTATGGTACAGCCGATTTATTCCGCTGGAGACTTTTAAATACGGGATTTTTAATGATAATGACCTTCGGCATTCTGGCTGCCCATACTCTTTATTATTATCCTGCTTTTACTTCTTTTAGACGTCAGTTTATTAATAATAAGGGATTTTTTATTTTCCTTTCAAAATTTATGGATGAACCACTGCTTGTTCTGGCAAATGTAACGCTTAGTCTTGTGTTTATAATTATTGGAATTGTGCGTTTTGCAACAAGAAATAAGAGGGGCCTGTAGGCGGATAAGGTGATAATATGAAAAAGATTTTTGTTATTTTATCTGTTTTTTTAGGCCTGGGATTTGTAGTTTGCTTTGCAGCAGGTATGTTTGGGCTTGTGCCTCAGGAAGTGCCTGCCAATGGAAACTTTCTTTATAAATTCTGCATTGGAATTGAATATTTTGCCCGTTTTCTTCCTGCAATGGCAATTTCGGGCTTTGTAATCTCTCTTTCTGTTTATTTTGGTCATAATTCGCAGGGATCTACTCAGGGATTTTCTCAGGCAATGGGTGAGCGCTTTAAGCTTGTAATTATTTCCGGACTTGTATGTACCTTCCTTGTTACTATTACAAATGAAACTTTCCTCTTGTGGTCAAAGCAGAAGCGTACTGAACTTGTAAACAAGACTAAAATCATAAAAGAATATATTGATGTTGGAAATCTTTTGCTTGATAACGGTGTAAATGAACGTGCCCTTGTTTATGCAAATGCAGCCCTTAAGCTTAATCCAAATTCTCAGGAAGCACGCGATCTTAAAAGCCGTGCAGATATGGAAATTAACAGAATCTATACAAGCGGGCTCAAGTTTGACCTTACAAGCGCCCAGCCTCTGGAGAAAAAAGATAATTCCCTTATTATGAATGTGGATCAAATTAATGATTCTTATAAATGTCTGCTCCAGGCAAAATCGGCCTTTGATAATGAACAGTGGTTCAACGCACATTATTATGCAGAGCTTGGCTTAAAGCTTACCGATCCTAAAAATCCAAATATCGATGAATTAAAGACAATTTCGGCTCAGTCCTGGAATAATATCACCCAGCTTCATAAGGCAGTTTCCGGCGAAGAATATGAAATTTATGATCAGAAATACAAGGGATATCTTGCTCTTGTAAATAAGAATGATCTTGAAGCCTATTATATTTTCCGCGGACTTTATGAAAATTATGATGATCTCAAGCGCGATTCTGATGTTCTTTTCTATCTTGATGTTGCAACAAACCGCATTGAGCAGGAATACTTCTTTGTAGACGAAACCCTGGAACTTCAATCTTTTGAAAGTGCAAATGATGTATATTTTTCTTATAAACATCCAAACGGTGCACGGGAAATCGTTTATTTTAAGGGTGTAACTTCTGTTCAGTCTACAGGTCAGTCTATTCAGTATCTGCGCGATTTGACAATTGTAAGTCTTAGCAGTTACGGACGGGTTACAAGAAAGCTTACTGTTCCTTATGCAAAAATGATGCCTGTAAGTGTAAAAAATCTTACTGCCGCTACAAAAGAAATGCTTCAGATTGAAGAAAAAACAGACTTTGTTCCATATATATTGCTTAAGGCTGTAGGTCGTGATGATCCGGATATTCAGTTTGGGCCAACCTATTCTTACCCGGATGGCACCATAGCAACCACTCCGGAATATCTGATTTTCCCAATGAAATATTCTGAATTTCTTTTGCTCGAAGAGTCTCCAAGTAATCCGGAAAATACATCTTTGTTCTTCCTCTTTAAATTTATAAAACATGCCGATGATTTTGGATTTGCACGCGAACAGTATCTGCAGACTATGCTAAACAGACTTTTGTTCCCTCTTTACTTTCTTATACTTTTTATTCTGCTTGCAAGTTTTGCCTGGAACAATCGCGTTGGCGGAAACCAGATGTTCAGATTTGTCTGGGTTTTCAGCTTCCCATTCCTGATTGTTATAAGTGCATTCTTCTATAAGTTTGCATACATCCTCTTTAAGCTTGTAAATTATACAATTTTGTGTATTGCTTCCGGAGCGGGTGCCCTGGTTCTTGGTGCAGTTGCCTACATTGTGCTTATGGTCATCTTCTCAATTTCATTCATGGCAAAGCATACTTGATGTAAAACCTGCATAGTATTAAAATATCTCATAATCTTTTTTTTCTGAAGGTATTTTCTATGATGAATCTTGAGATGCTCGATAAGGCAGTGCGCCGTGTTCCCGATTTTCCAAAACCAGGAATTCTTTTTTATGATATTACAGGTGTTCTTGTAAACCCAGAAGCTCTCAAATTCTGTATAGACCAGATGGTAGAAAAATTTAAGGATTCTAAGGTAGACGCTGTTGCTGCTGTAGAAAGCCGCGGTTTTATTTTTGCCGCTCCCTTTGCAGAACGTCTTGGAATCCCTCTTGTTTTAATCCGCAAAAAAGGAAAGCTCCCTGGCGATACTTATGAATGTAGTTATGCCCTTGAATATGGAACAGCAACTGTAGAAGTTCACAAGTCTGATGTAAAAGCAGGACAGAAGTTCTTAGTTGTTGATGATTTGATTGCAACTGGTGGTACGCTCGCAGCCGCCAAAAATCTGATTGAGCAGGGAGGCGGGGAAGTTACTGATTTCTTCGGAGTAATCGGCCTTCCCGATTTAAATTATCAGTCCGTGCTCGCACCATGTAAGGTGACTACTTTAATTAACTATCACGGAGAATAATTATGATTAAATTACCATCAAAATATAAATCAATTCTTAGCACACGCGAAACAGAACACGCGATTGTTGCAATAAAAGACTTTTTTCAGCTGGCTTTGAGTACAGAACTCAATCTTTACAGAGTAACAGCTCCTCTTTTTGTAGGTGCTGGAACAGGAATTAACGACGACCTTAACGGTGTTGAGCGTCCTGTAAGCTTTCCTGTAAAAGCCTTGAACGAAAGCCGCATGGAGATTGTTCAGTCTCTTGCTAAATGGAAGCGTCTTAAGATTACTTCCCTTGGGCTTGAACCAGGCTTTGGTATTTACACAGATATGAATGCTCTTCGCCCGGATGAAGACCTTGACCCTATTCATTCGATTTATGTAGATCAGTGGGACTGGGAAATGGCAATTGATCCAAAGGACCGCACTGTATTCTTCCTTCACGAAATTGTAAAGAAGGTTTACCGTTGTATTCAGCGTACAGAATTCTTTATTTACGATCGCTATCCTGCAATTAAGCCTGTGCTTCCAAAAGAAATCAAAATTTTGTATGCAGACGATTTGCAGAAAAAATATCCTAAGCTTACTCCAAAAGAGCGCGAAGATAAAGTTGCAAAGGAATATGGTGCAGTTTTTATTACAGGTATTGGCGGCAAGCTTCCTGATGGAAGTATTCATGACGGACGTGCCCCTGACTATGATGACTGGATTACAGAATGTGGAGACGGTCACCGTGGTTTGAACGGAGATATTCTTGTATGGAACCCTGTTCTGGACAGTGCCTTTGAACTTTCTTCAATGGGTATTCGCGTAAGCCCTGAAAGTCTTAAAGCTCAGCTTGCAGAAAGAGGCTGCCAGGAACGTGCTAAGTTTGAATTCCATTCTAAGCTTCTTAAAGGTCAGCTTACACAGACTCTTGGTGGCGGTATTGGCCAGTCTCGTCTTTGCATGTTCCTTTTGCGCAAGGCACACATTGGCGAAACTCAGGTTAGCATCTGGACTGATGCAATCAAGGCCGACTGCAAGAAGCGTGGAATCTTTTTATTGTAAGAGATTCCCGGGTCAAGCCCGGGAATGACAAGGCTGTAGTGTCATTGTCGGGCTTGACAAAAGTAGGGTGTCATTGTCGGGCTTGACCCGACAATCTATTTTATGAATAAAGAATACAAATTTACATCATCAGAACTCGAATCTCAGATTGCTACTCTTCAGGAGAAGGGCATAACTGAGTTTTCAATTCACGATGCGTCCCTTGCAAAAGATAAGCGTCGGGTTCTAAAAATAATCAACCTGATTGCGCAGTATGCACCGGACCTTTTTGTTTCTATTCTTGCCGATGCCTCTGTTATAGACCGCGAAGTTGCCGCTGCTGCTACACAGATTTTCTGCTCTTTTGATATTCCTCTTGAAGTTCAGTCAAAAGGCGGTAAGATTCTTTTTGATAAAAAGTTTTATTCTGCAAAGGCAAGGCTGCTTAATGATTTTGGTCTTGTATTCGGTTTTCAACTTACTTATGCCCAGGTAGCCGGCGATTCACTCAAATTGTTTTTAGACCGGCTGGATTTTGCTGTTCAGCAGTATCCTAATCATATTGATTTTGCACAGACAATGAATAGCGAAGAAGAAAAAACTGCAAAAGTAACAGGCTTTTTTTCTGCCCAGGATATCCGTTATGCACGAGACCTTGCTTTTTCCTGCAGGACTTTTTATAGCTCCGGCCGTGCAGTTCCCTGGTTTTTGTCTGTACTAAAGCCTTTGCGCATATATGCTTCCCGTTTTTTCGCAGATTTTGCAGAATGGCAGCGTTGTAACAACTGTGACTATCGCAGCGGTTTTGTTCCGGAAGCAGTGCCCCATAAAGAAATTGAAAAAATGCAGATACTCTTTCTGGAGCAGAAATATGAAGAAAAAGGTCAGCATTCACTGATTATGCTTGTAAAGGATATTGTTGCAATTAATGGTGCAATGTCCAGAGTGGCGGGCGAAGGTGAAGAAAGTACAATTGTAACCTCATATAATCCGGATGATTTATTAAGTGAAGAGGCCTTTGACCTTGCAGCCTTCTGCGAAAATGTATGTATGGAAGAATGTAAGGTTCGCATTTTTGCGGATGAAGAAGGCCCTTCGTATGAGGTAGTTGAATGAAAATTAATTTTGTAAAAATCACAAAAGCTTTTGCCTGTATTGCACTTGCAGCCAGTTTGCTTACAGTTTGTAGTTGTGACGGTAAAAAAAGCAGTCCACAAGCTGCTTATGGAACAAACAGTTCTGCAAAGCTTGCAATGAAAAGCATGGCCATGACCGACAGCGTTTCTTTTGATAATGCAGAGTATGAAATGGTGGAAGAAGACGCAATGGCTCCAAGAGAAGCAGGACCACAAGAAGAAATCTTCGAACGAAAACTCATCCGCACAGGAAATGTTTCTTTAGAAGTACAGTCCCTTTCCGATGCCGAAGAAAAAATTGCAGCGTGGGCAAAATCCCTTGGCGGTTATGTTACAAATGCAAACACCTGGGAAATGGGTGCCGGCTTTACTGTCCGCATTCCTTCTGAACGTTTTGACCAGGCAATGGCAGAGGCCGGGAACTTTGGACGCATTACAAACAGAAGCATTAATAGTCAGGATGTAAGCGACAATTATTACGATATAAAATCACGCCTGGAAACAAAATATATTCTGCGCGACAAGCTTTCTAATTATTTAAGTCAGGCAAAGGATATAAAAGATCTTCTCGAAATTGAACGTCAGCTCAACTCTGTAATAGAAGATATTGAAAGCACAGAGAGCCGTTTCAAAAGACTTTCGAACCAGATTGATTATTCTACAATTTATATAGATATGCATTTTGCCCACGGAAAAGACGAAGGTGGAATAATTCTTCCTGATGTAAAAGAATCCTGGAACACTTTTATTTCTAATATAATTGCTTTCTTCTGGGGATTGCTAAAAGTCCTTTTCTATATTGTGATTTTTGGTATTCCTCTTATTGCCCTTGCAGCCTTCTTCTTCTGGCTTTTGTTTGGAAAAGTAGGCCTTCTGGTAAAACTGTTTAAGAAGCTTAAGAAGTAGGTCTTTATGAAGTTTTCTCATCTGCTTTTTGATATGGACAATACTCTTTATCCTTCGAGTTCCGATATGGATAAGGGTATTACACGCCGAATGCTTGAATGTGTTGCTGATTTTTTTAAGTGCGATATTCAAAAGGCAGCTGAACTTAGGGCAGAACGTATAGTTCATTATTCTACAACGCTTGAATGGCTGCGGGCCGAAGGCATGGCTGATGTAGAAGGCTTTCTGCTTCATGTACATCCCGATAACGAAGCTGATGAACTTATGCCTCAGTCTGGTTTGCGCGACTTTCTGCTTTCTTTAGATTATCCAAAATCTATTCTTACAAATGCACCTCATGAACATGCAGACCGGGTTCTTGGAAAATTACAGATTGCCGATTTATTTGAAGCTGTTACAGATATCCGCGATGCTGATTTTTACGGAAAACCTTACCCCAATGCATACAAGGCTGCCTTGAATAAAGTTGGGGCCACTCTTGAAAATACACTCTTTCTTGATGACATGCAAAAATACACCGACGGCTGGACAGCCATGGGCGGAATTGCAATTCTTGTAGGATATCCAAACGGAAAGCCTCTTTCTGCTGATGCCGAGCCTATGCTTCGTGCAAGAGCGGAAAACCAGGGCAGGGGACCGGGAAAAACAATCAGGCTTAATTCAATTTATGAGCTTCCAGAGCTTTTGAAAAAAATGGAAGACGAATAAGATGGCCGAAAAACTGCATTTTTATAATGAAAGTAAAATCCGCCTTGATGAACTTTTGCGAAAAGAACTTCCTGCACATTATAAGAGCGATTTTTCCAATTCAAAAATCCGCCGCCTGATTATTGCGGGTGCTGTAAGTGTAAATGGTCGTGTTATTACAAGGCCTGCCTTTTTCCTTAATCCTCGTTCTGACATTTGTGTGATTTTTGATAGAGAAAAGTTTCTGTATGAAAAACAGCCTGATGATATTAAGTTTGAAGTAACTTCTGATTCTGTTTTGTACGAGGATGACAATTATATTTTTATAAACAAGCCGGTCTTTTTTCCAGTTGAACAGACAATCACCGGTAACCGCGACAATCTTCATGATGCTGTGGTGAGATATTTGTGGAGTAAAAATCCGTCACTTCGAAATCCGCCCTATGTTGGCATAATGCATCGCCTTGACCGTGAAACAAGCGGAGTGATTCTTTTTACAAAAAACCGCCAGGTAAACAAAGAAGTTTCTGAGATTTTTCAAAGCCATTCCTTTACAAAAAAATATTACGCTGTGGTGGAGGCGGGGCAGGAAAAACTTTCTCCCGGCCAGACCTTCAGTGTAGAAATGTACATGGCCCGTATTTCTTCTAAAAGTCAGGCCGCCAAATGGGGCAGGGTAGCTCAAAGCTCAAAAGACGCCCAATATTCCCGCACCGATTTCACAGTCCTGCGCCCAATTACAATAGAAAATCACAAATGCCTTTTGTTAGAATGCACCCTCTACACCGGCCGCACCCACCAGATCCGCGTCCACCTTTCTTCCCAGGGCCTCCCCATCCTTGGAGATACACTCTATGGTGGAACTCCTGCAAAAAGAATTTATCTTCATTCTTCCGAACTCTCCTGTAAACTCTTTACCGTAAAATCCGATTTTCCGTGGTAACTAAAAAGCACTTTGCATATGAAAAAATGCGGAGCGTGATTTTGTGTTTTGCGGAACGTCCTCTTCCCTTAGTGGAGCAAAACACAAAATCACACGGGAGCATTTTTTCATATGCACACATGATTATTTATTCCTTGCAAAATCCCGATAATAGGGTAAAATGAATATATTGGGAGAAAAAAAATGAAAAAACTTCTTATCCTTGTGGCAGCCCTGGCTGTAACACTCGTTGGCTGTAGCGGCAATTCGCTCAGTTTTGAAAATCCAGACAGTAAAAAAGATGTAATCGCTTCTGGCGTAGCTCCTGCTGATATTGCAGCATGGGAAAGCGAAGTAGATGCAGACTTTGCCGCTGTTATTGAAGCTCTTGGAAAAGACGGCGACCTCAAAGCCCTTGAAGCTTTTGATTCCAAGTATGGAACAGACATGGCCGAAACAGGTGCTCGTTTTGCAGCAGCCCGTGCCGCCCGTTCAGGTTCAAGCAGTTCAAGCTCAAGCAGCTATCCTGCTATGCCAAACATGCCTTTCAACAGAGATGGTGCTGTTTATGTTTCTGGTGGAACAGATGACCTTATTGGTACTGTTGTAGACTGGGTTTCTCCAAAAACTCTTCCCGGTTCATACTATCACGCAGCAGTTCTTGATTTAGACAAATACGATCCAAATAACGAAAACGTATACTGCCTCGAAACTGCAATCTCTAAAGGTGCAGGTTACGAATCGGCTTATAACTGGAGAACAAAGGTAAATGCCTGCGTTCTTAATCCAAAATACTCTCTTACAAAATCTAAGCTCGACTCAGCACAGGCTTATATGGATTACTACTGTGATATGAACAACACAAATATGGAATACGGTTTCTTTAAGAATACTGTAAACATCTTTAATGTTGTTACTAAAGCAGATACCTACACCTGGTATTGTACAAAGGTTGTATGGTGGGTTTACAACAAATATGGCTGGGATATTGACTCTAACTCAAGCCTCATCGACTGGACAACATCCGGCCTTTACACACTTGTAAAAGACTACTACTACGTACGCTATTTCTACTCTTCTTCTAAGAGAAAGGCTGCAATTAATGATTATATTAATTCTGCCCGCAGTAACATTGTTCTTGCAGAAGAAATTATGCTTTCTCCATACTTTACAAAGGTATTTGAGAACATAAGGGAGTACTAATGAGTTTTCTGTCCAATGCATTTGCAAAGGGCAGAAGATATACCGCAGGTTGCACAAAACTTGCGGTATTTTTTTTATGCTGCCTGCCTTTCTTTACTGCTTGTCCTCTTAATGCTTCCGGAGGAGATTCCGGAGCTTTTCCATATGTGGTAAACGGAAAATTATGCTCCTTTACGCCGGATTCTCAAGAAGAAATTGCAGACGGTTATACACAAGGTTCTGTTGCCCCTTCTAAAAAAGACGGTTATATTCTGGCCTGGAATCAGAAAAAACAAAGGCTTTACCATTTTGCGGGGCAAAAGGCAGTTTCAAACCTTGAATTAAAGGCTTCTTTTGTTTATGCAGGAGCTGATTATCTTCTTGCTCAATCTTCTTCTTTTGCAGATAACAAAGGCTTTTCTTTTACATTATATTCTATTAAATACTGTTCGAATAAACGAAAAATCAAGCTTCGTTCTATATGGACCGGCTATATAGACTGCTTTGTGGCTGATTTCTTTTTTACAGAGGATGGAATCTGTATTGCGGGAGGCACCCGTGATGATGAAAAAAATAATGTCTTTTATATTACTGGTAAGGGTATACACAAGAGTTTTAGCACAAAAAAGGAGTCTGATTTTTTAAGACTAATACAGACTTCTGATCCACAGAAAGCAGTTGCCTTTGTAAGTACCCGCGATAAATCTGACCGGGAAGCAATTATCTATTCTTTTGATATAAATGAAGCGCCGGAAGATGCAGAAGAAATCAATTTAAGCAAAGATCCTCTTCTTCCCCCTGATTTTAAGTGCTTTTTCGGCTATGGCTTTTCTCCAATTCCTGCAGCCCATTCGGTCCCTGTGGTCCCTGAGCTCGTCGAAGGGGTCGAAGGGGTCGAAGGGGGCAAAAGGGTAATCCTTCCTGCCAGTCTGAATGGTATAATCAATTTTATCTGTTATGACCTTGCTGCCGGCAAAATCACCGCAATTATTCCAGACGCAGTTGGTTGTGTAGCAGCTCTTTCTACAACTCCGGAAGGCACTTATTACCTTGCCCGTGACCCATTACTAGAAGCTTCCTGGTATGGAATTGCTCTTTTTAATGGAAGGCAATGCATAAAAATCAAAGCATTTTAAGAATTCTCAGGATTGTAATTTATTTTACTCTTTTTTTATAATTTACAACTTAAAAAAACCGTGTTATAATATTAGAACGCAAAAAAGAGAGGAGAAAAAGTTTTGCAGGCCACTTGCATCAATAAAATGCGCTTACATTTTTTATAACCATTACATAGCTATTATTCTCAACCAATATAGATTAGATTCTTGTAGATAAGAGAGGTTCTTTTTATGAAAAAATTGATTATATCTGTCCTTGTGGGCTTATTGACTGCTTTTGCTTATATTGGCGTTATGCTGCTTATAAGTGCACCTTTTATGCTCTTAATCAAAATGGGACTTTTAGGAATCGTTTCGGGCGAATCGACAGTTGCGGCTGTCGTTTCAAATCTTACCGGAAGTTTGAAGGGTATTACAGGTAAAATTGGTAATGTAGCGCTTGCTATTATTATTATTCAGTCTGTGCTTTTCCTTATTATGTGTATCGTTTCTTTTGTGTTTATGACAAAAGTCATGGAAGTGTATCTTAAGGAAGATCGTTACTTCAGACGTCTCTACAATGCAGTTTTCTTTGTTGTAATGATTATCCCTGAAATTCTGATTATTTTGTCTTTGTTCTTTGGCTTTTCTGTTTCAATTGCCATTTATATTTTGCTTGGGCTTACTGGAATTGTTACAACTTTTGCTACAATTATGGCTACAAAAGTCCTTCCAGACTTAATGAAGAATACAAATAGAAGATACCTTTTGAATACTGGTATTAAAGATAAATAAAAGAAGGTTTATATGAATAGAAAATCAGTAAAGAAAACATCTATATTATTAGTCTTATTGTTTTTGTTCTGCGGTTCATTCATGTTTGCGGCAGACAAGGGAAAAAGTGTTGTTGCTCCGGAAGATGAGGCAGCTGCTACTCCTCAGGGAAGAATTATTGTTCTTGTTGTTGATATTTCGCAGAGTATTAAAGGTCAGCTTGATGCTATTATTGACGGTCTTTGCGAAGAAATTGTTGAAAAACGCCTTCAGTCCGGTGATTACTGTGTAGTAGTTCCTCTTGGAGATTCAACAAATTCAGACAAGGCAGATTCTTTTGGCGTAAAATTCAGCAATGATAAAGAAAAGATTCAGAATTACCTTCATCAGATTAAAAGCTGGATGCCTTCAAACCTTAATACAGATCTTGGCGCTGCCATGAAAAAGGCTTTCTTCTATATAAATATGATTAATGAAGAAAATAATGGCGATATGTATGAGCCTCTTGTATTGTTTATTACAGATGGAGAAATTTATCAGAGTCCTAACAGCAAGGCACCTTTCAGCTATCCAACACCTGATAGTATTTTCAGCGATACTGTAATGGATCCTGCCCTTAATTCTTATGACAACTGGTGGTTCCTTGGAATTGAAAATGAAGGAGTTCCTCTGGAGCATATTAAAACAATTGCCCAGAGAGTAGGTGCATATCCGGATCGTTATGAAACTTTGAATGATATGGACCAGTTTGGAATGCTTTTTGATTTATGGCTTTCTAACATTCCGGATCCTGCTCCAAAAGATAAGGGAAATATTACCTTTGCTAATGTTAAATTTGATGGAAAGAGTTTAAGTACAAAAGATTCTAAATATACGGTTGTTTCTAATAAGGCAAATAAACTTTCATGGGTAATGAAAAGTTCATATCAGCGAAACAAGGTTATTATGACATTTAAGAGTGTAACCGCAACTTTCCAGAATGAAACAACAGGAAAAACAACTCGTTTTGAACTTGTTCCGGAAGCTGGTAACATTGAGTTTGCTCCAAAATCTCAGAGAGATTCAAGCCTTAATGTTTCTTTACCTGATATTCTTGGAAAAGGAAAACTTAAACTTGATGTAAAAACTGAATTAAATACAGCTAACCGCTCTTCTGATGATGAAATTCCGGAATATCTTTTCTATGTAGAATTTAAGACTCCACAGCAGATTTTGCTGGGAAAAATAATTCCTCCTGTAGCAATAGTAATTCTTATAATCCTTATTATCATCATTATGAAGATTATAAAGGCTAATGCTCCAATTAAGGTTAAGATGGAAATTGTTGGAAAGGGTAAATCAAAGACAGTTTCTATTAAGAACCATGCAAAGAAAGATTTTGGTTCAAAGCCTTCGGTTGCATTCAAACTGGAAGGTTCTAACTATGCACCTGTAATTGGTAGTCTTGAAAGAACCGGAAAACAAACATGGAAAATCAATCAGTTAGACAGCGCTTCTTTTGAAAACGAGCAGGGTAATCTTTCTAACTACAAACTTGGAACAGGTATTAAGATTACTCTTAGAGATGGAAGCACAGTTACTGTAAAGTTTACTAAGGCAAGATAGGAGTTTTATATGGGACTTATGCAGGGATTAATAGTTTGGGGAATTGTAGTTGTTGTTGCAGCTATTCTTCTGTTTTTGTTCTGGAAATTCTTCCTTTGTACACGAACCGGTTATGAAAGTAAAAAATCGGTTATGGCCTGGGGTATTGGTGTAATGCTTTCTGTAATTGCGGCAGTTTTATTTATTCCGCTTATGATTACACAGGCAGATGTTGCAATAGAAGATGTAATGAGAGGTTTGCAGAACTCTATTGTTGAAGATGCCGGAAAACTTTTTGAGCCTCATGCAAAAGAAGAACTTACAAAGGTTTTTGATAATATTCTTTCAAACAAACAGATGGAATTGTCTCCTGAACTTGAAGAATTAAAAAATAATGCAATTGAAAACGGCATAAAATATGCAAAGAATAAGCCTTTCTATAATAAGATTGAAACAGCCTTAAAAACATTTAAGTTTGATGATCAGCCTGTTTTGAATGTTGATTCTTCAGAAATAGGGGCTATGATTCCTGATATTATTGCTCCTTATGGCAAAACTGCTATAAAAAATGCAGTTAAAATGAAGCTTATGAAACCCTTTACAAAAAATATTGCAAATACAACTTCATTTGCTCCAATTACCGGAATTGAAATGCCGGAGCTTGTATCTGCCGGTACAAAGGCAATTACAAAAAGACTGTCAAAATTCTTTATTATTCTTGGTTCAATTTGCGCCGCAGCTATTTGTGTGGTAATTCTTATTATCCTTCTTTTGCTTAAAGATCCAAAAGAAAAGGATGATGACCTTGAAGAACGCAGATGGCTTTTTGAGTTTGACAGAAGAAATAAAAACACAGGTAAAAAGATTTCTGAAGAAATCAATCAATATAACTAAAGGAAAAAAACAAGAGAGGTAAATATTATGGCTAAAATTTTCCAACCAACAGTAGTAATTGGCGTAGGTGGTACAGGTAAGGGTATTATTCTTGCACTCAAAAAAATGATTGCAGAGAACTCCCCAAAAGGAATGGGTGACTATCCTCTTTTAAGATTCCTGAGTGTAGATACAGATGTTACAACAGCTCCTGTTAGTACTTCTATTCAGACAATTAAACCTTCTGAACTTGAATTAAATAGATCTAAAGAGACTTTTTCTCTGCATGCAGACTTTAATATTGTTCCTGATTTGAAGGACTTTCCGGATATTGCTGCATGGTATCCACTTTCTCAAAAACATTATCTTACTCCATCTGAACTTGAAAAAGGCGCCGGTCAGCGTAAGCCAATCGGTCGTTTTTCTTTTGCCTGGAATGCAGATACTTTAAGACCAAGAATCGAACAGCTTCTTAGAAATCCTGTTGATACAGATGTTGCTAAGCAGAACGGAATCGGGGAATCAAACCTTGCAAAGTTCACAAACGTATTTATTTGTGGTTCTATTTGTGGTGGTACAGGTGCAGGAACCTTCCTTGATATGGCTTACCTTGTTCGCAATGTTGCAAGCCATATTTCAAACAGAAGTATTTATATTTATGGTATGCTTGGACTCGCTTCGCTTTTTGAAGGCATTCAGGGAGATGCAAATATCAAACCTAACTGTTATGCTTCTTTAGTAGAATTGGATCACTTTATGAATCCTTTTACTTACCAGAATGAATACCGCAGATTCTTCCCTGCATATAAGAATATTGGACCTAAGCAGTGGGATTATTCAAAGTCTGCCGAAAACGGTCCCTTCGACTTCCCATTCCTTTTTGATAAAACAAACAGTGCAGGTTTCTCTCTAAGTTCTGGCGCTGCCTTCAGCGAAATGGTAGCTAGATTTATTTATCTTTTGACAGGTCACGAAGTTGCACAGGAATGGCAGTCAATGGATAACAACATTCGTAAGAATCTTGATACAACTTATCTTTATCAGAAATTCCAAAAGCCAAATAATTACCGCTCTATGGGTACTTTCTCTGTAATGTTCCCTAGACGTATGGCAATTCAAATTTGTGCTTACAAGCTTGCTGATGTTTATCTTGAGAAAATCCTTGACGATTCATATAACCCTCAGGAAATAACTAATCTTGTTGAAAGATTCATGCAGGATACAAAGTTCAATCCAACAAGCGATTTGCTCAAGAACATGTTTGATAAGTATACTTCTGATGAAGCAGGTTCTGACAGTTTTACTTCATATATCGAGAACCAGAAGGATGATCTCCTTTCTTCCTGCGAGGATTGCGACAAAAAAGAAATTGTCCAGAAGGTAAGAGAATGGAAGGATCAAATGGAGAAGAAAGTAATAGAATTCAAACAGCAGAATTCTGTTACTGCAAGAAGTCTCAGAGAACAGTTCCTTGACGCCCTCTCTAAACGCATTTCAGACTTTGTAGATCTTACTTTGCGTAAGGATGAAGCAAATAAAGTTAGTGGTGAACCTAGAGCAGTAAGAGGCTCTATTGTAAGAGCTTTCAAATTTACAAAAAATCTGCTCAGTATTTATACAGATGCGGCAGAAACTTTTAGAAAACAAAAGGATTCAACCGCTGATGTAATTAAAGATAACGAATCTGATTACAAGAGTAAGCTTGATGACCTTGAAAAGACTATAGATTCTCTTCTTTCTACAAAGAAAAAGATTGCAGAAGACCTCGATGGTACTCTTAGTGCTTGTGTTTCATATCTCAATACTAAACGTGAAAATCTTATTGCAGAATGGGCTTATGAATTATTAACTGGTATCAAAGAGCTTGGTATTGTAAAATACAATGGTCTTATTGCAGAACTCGAAGCCGAAGCTCAAGTGCTTGATAGAGGCGTTACAGAGTTTAAGAAGATTCAGGAAGAGGTTAAGAAGTATCTTTTTGAAAATAAAAATTATGAATCAAATTATCTTTGTGATATTTTGTTTGATTATAAAGATGATGTTGAAGGTGTTTATCAGGCATTAATCGCAGAAAAAGGTGAGGATTATATTTTCCAGAGCCTTTCTCAATCTTTAAAAGATAAAGAAAATGCTTTTGGTAACTCTTACGAAAATCTTAAAGACTTAATTCGTTCTCAGATGCTCATTTGTATTTTAAGAGCTACAGAAGAGTACTTTAAGGAGCCTATAGAAAAAATTAACATCACAGATAAATTGTTAAAGAATGAAGAAAAACTTAATCTTCTTCTTAATGGAAACTATTATAATAATGCCAGTGTTTATCTTGGACTCGATGGTGGTCAGCTTTCACAGGTTGGTCTTAACCTTGACAGTTCAACCTTCTTTGCCATTACAATTCCGGATGTTTATGAGGGTAAACCATGCCGTGCAATCAAGGGTGTTAATGGGCTTGGCAAACGTTGTCCTGTTGATGAGGATGAAGAAAACTTCAAGGGCGATAATGCATGTCCATTCTATCCAAACTGTCTTAAGAAGAGAATCCTTGATAATGGACGCACAAATCTTGCAATTGTTCCAACTTCTGAGACTGCAGAAATTAATATTGTTACAACAGTTGCCGGTTATCCTTTGCATGCTGTTTCAACTGCAATTCATGATTGTAAGCCTATTTATGAGCAGCAGAAACGTAAGAATGCCGAAGAAACAATGGCCCGCAATATTCAGGAAGAAAGACTTCATATGTTTGGACCAATCACTTTTGACGATTTGACTGAACGTTCAGAAGATCCTCTTGTTCTTATGAAGCCATTCAAGAAGACTGTAATGTTTGCACTTGCTTTAGGTCGTCTTGTTATAAGACCTGTTTCTGTGGACTTTATTACAAAACGAGACCTTGATGCCGGTAGACGCGATAATCCTAGCTTACATCTTGGCGAAAGTGTTGCAGATATATACAAGAGCTTCCAGAGCACAAGAACAGAAGACCAGAATGCAATTAAACAGCTTTCTGATGAAATGAAGTATGTAAAGGATATGGCTGCCAACAGTGACGATATAAAGAAGAGTCTTGGAGAAAAACTAAAGGCTTCTTTTGAAGAATTAAATAAAAATCCTCCGGCTGGTATTGCTCCTGCAGACATTGACCTTATTGATGAGATTTCAAGAGAACTTTGTGGTCTTGAACTTGTTGAAAAACCAAAAGATGGTGGTCTGTGGTAAGCTTGTGAAAATTTTCAAAGGATGTAATTATGGAAATAGAAGAGCGTGATGTAATTCTTGTTGGATTGGGTGATTTTGGAAGCAAAACTGTTAAACTTTTTAACAGTTTTCTCGAAGAACGAAAACACCAGATAAAACCGGAAGTTCTTAAAAAAACAAATGTGTATCCTATTGAGTTCCAGACAAAAGGGCCTTTTAGTTATACATATTTGTCAGAAAGAATTGATGATCTTGTAAAAGAGAGTCAGGCAAAGAAGTTTAACGGACAGTTTTCATATATTTTTGTTGGAGACCTTTATGATCAGGGAACTTCTTTGTACGCGGTGGACTTTGGTTATTTGCCATGGACAATTGAAAGAGCAGGTTCTTTAAAGAAAAAGGATGTATTGGGCTTCTTTACTTTTGCAGATGCCTACGGTGCTACTGTAAAAGCAGATAACAGTTCAATGGTTTCAATCCTTAATTTCTTTAAGAGAATGAATGATATTGACTATGCAAATGAATACATTCCTCCTTACAAAGATCCTAATGGACATGACTTTGGTTCAATCAGTAGTCCTACAGGTCCTTTTGACAGGAATTATGTATTGGTAACTCCTGGAAATCAGGAAGCAGTTGATAGAGATACATCACAAATTTTTGCAGAAAGAATTTTCTATGAGTTGTTCTATTTGTCTTCAACCTTTGACAGAATTGAAATTGAAAAGCATGGTGAACGAGATAGAAATTCCGGAAAACTGTTTTCAAGCTTCTCTATGATTCAAATTTCTCGTCTTGAGGATTTGCAGCATTACTTCTTAAAGTACACAAGAGAAGATCAGATTTCTGAATATCTTCTTGCTGATTCTATTAAAGGTACAGACCTTGATTATTATCAGCAGCAGTTCTTTAATTTAATTGATATTCCAAAGGATAAAGAATTCCCAATTGGTCGTGCTGTAAATCTCTTTATTAATGAAAATAAACCTGCCTTGTCGCAGCTTCTTGATGTATATCAGAGCAAGCAGAATGAGGACTTTTCAGATTACATTAATACTTGTAAATCTAAAATTGAATTTAAACTTCAGGAACTAACTCCAAAATATACAGAGTTTACAAGATTTCAGATTGACCATATGCTCGAAACCTTTGAGCAGGGGTATCAGCAGCTTTTTAATATAAATCGTCTTACCGGTAATATTAATACATATATTCTTTATGTTGAAAAGCTTTCTGAACGCCTGAACTATTGGGAAGCAAGCTTAAGAAGAATTCTTGAAGAAACTCGAGATTTGTCTATGGAGGCAGATTATAAAGCCGCTGAAAATAAAATTAATAAAATTCAAAAAAGCTTTATTTATAAAATTCCTTTGTTTGTTCCAATCAGAAGAAAATTAATTGAAAGCATTATTCTTAGTCTTCCTCTAGAAAAATATCTTCGTGAAAATATTAAGAAAAATCTTGCTCAGTCCTTCCTTGATCAATGGGAAGATAAGTCAACTTCTTCAAGAAATCCTGTAAGCGATTGTGAAGAATTGATTGCTGCCCTGAAGAAAATGAAGGATCTTATGACAAAAAAGAAGGAATTGATTAAGCAGAAGATTAATTACATATCAAATATGCCTTCTTACTACTATGTTATTTCTCAAAAAGAGCAGGAAGAATATTCAGAATTGCTTAACCAGATAAGAAGTGAATACTTTGGTACTGCAAAAAAATCTGCTCTTGAAGAACAGGCAAAAGAATTCTTTAAGACCTGGACCGAAGGTAAGAGCAGACAGAAAATTACAAATTCTTCTGAATTTATAAAGCACTTTGATTCCTTTATTGAAAGTAAGACTGTTGTGTCAATGGACAATGCTTATTCTGGAGCAAATGCAGATGAGTTTGGTGCCTGGGCTGATGATGCAGTTAGAAGCATGGAAAAAAGAACTGAGCAGCTTACTCATAAATCATTTAAGTCCGATTCTAAAAAGATTGGAGAAACAAGAATCCTGCTTAATCCGGACAGAAAACTTGATCAGCTTTCGGAAAAGGTAAAAGAAAGATTTGATGATTCAATGGGAATGGAAAAACTTGTAATTCCACGAGAATTCACTTTGGGTTCTGTTGTATACTTCCAGGACTGGTTATGGATGGATAAGGACGAATTCCAGCAATACAATAATTTGTTGAAATATGAAAAAGATTCTGCTCCGCTTCCAAAGTATGCTTCTTCAAGTGATGCTGCAAAAACAGCTCCTGCAGCTGCGCCTAAGACCGAGCCTGCTGTTACAAGTTCAAGTGCTTCTACAGTAACCGCAGCTCCGTCTGTATCTGCAGCAAATGAAGCTTCTTCTAATAGTGGAGAATATCCAACAGAAGAAGAAATGACTTTTATGGATCAGAACGTAAGATCTATTCTGCTTGATTTCTGTGAACCATGGGTTAGATTGGCCTGGTATAAAGGTAAGTTTGATGAAGAAAAAGAAACTTTAACAGATGAACAGGTACGAAAACTTGCAAAAGCCATAGATATCAGCGATCTTCTTCAGAGTCTTGAAGATAAGCAGCTTCATGATTATGCAAAAGAAATCGGTTGTCCTTTGAGTCCAATAAAGGATAGACAGATTGATATGATTATTAAGTTTATCAGAAAAAATAACGGCTAAATAAAATAAACGAGGAATGAAATGAGTGTATTACTTGGTATTGATTTAGGTACAACAAACTGCAGTGTTACTGCAATTGATGAAAACGGAAACACCACAATTGTAAAAAACAGGGATAATGAATATATAACTCCATCTGCAGTGTATTTTAATACGATTCCAAATAATTACATTATTGGTAAACGTGCCAAAGAAAAGGCTTCTACAGATCCAAAAAACCTTGTTACTCTTGTAAAAAGAGAAATGGGAAAGGTTAAGGAAGAAGTTCGTTTCAACAGATATGACAGAAAATTTCATCCTTATATTTACTGGGGAAGAACCTTTTCTCCGGAAGAAGTATCTTCAAAGATCCTCAATCAATTAAAGCAGGATGCACAGGCTGCTTTGAATTGCGAGATTACAAAGGCTGTTATTACTTGTCCTGCATATTTTGGTCAGAATGAAAAAGAAGCAACCCGTCTTGCCGGAGAACTTGCAGGTCTTGAAGTTTTAGAGGTTATTCCGGAACCTACTGCTGCCTGTCTGCAGTATGGAACAATGTCAAAAAAGGATAATGAACGCATTTTTGTTTTTGACCTTGGTGGTGGTACCTTTGATATTACAATCGTAGATGTTACAAGCGGAAGCTCTGGAAAAAAGATTGATGTAAAATGCTGCGGTGGGGACTCTAAGCTTGGTGGAGCAGACTGGGACTACTATATGCTCGATTACATGCTTAATCGTTTTGACCGCGAGTATCATGTTGACCTGGCTTTTGAAGAAGGCACCGAAAAAGATATTACTTACGGAAAACTTACTCTTGATGTAGAAAGAGCAAAAAAAGAGTTATCAAAGCCTGATGTAACAGAAACTAAAATTGTAATGGAATATGGTGGTGCTAAGCTTGAAGAAGTAATTACAAGAAAGAAATACGCCGAAATTACAGATCAGCTTACAGAACAATGCAAAACCTACTGTCAGAATCTTTTGCTTGATAATAATCTTACCTGGGATGACATTGATACAATTTTGATGGTTGGCAGTATGAGTAACTGTCTTTTTATTCAGGAAGCACTTGCCCAGTGGAGTGGTAAGCCTGTTAATTTTGGTATTGTTAATCCAAAAACCTGTGTTTCAGAAGGTGCTGCTATCCGCGCTTATTCAAAGCTTTGTGCTTCGGAAGGCCGCCAGACTGTTGTAAAGACTCATGCTCAAACCTTTAAATATGATTCTGAAGATCCGGAAGCTATTGCAAAAATTGAAGAAGAGACCAGCGAAGCCGAAAGAGTTTCTACTGTTATTGAATCTGCAACAAGTGTTCTTCCTGCCTCTATTTGTCTTAAGCTTCTTAGAAAGGGCGAAGACTATGCATATAAAATGCTCAAACAAAATCAGCCTTATCCGTGTTCATTTGTTAAAGAATTTCCTTTAAGCAAAGACGATATGGATGAAGTTACTTTGACAGTTCTGGAAGGTGAAAAAGAAGATCCTTCTTATTGTGTAGAACTTGGAAGTGCTGTTTTGCCATTGGAAGGAAGTCACTCAAAGGGTGATAAGGTTTCTGTTTCATTTAATGTTGATGAAAACGGAATCATTCAGGTTTCAGGAATTGACCTTAAAACTAATAAATCTGTAAAAGCAGAAATACGACGAAAAAATACACTTTCATCAGACGATATCGCAAAAGCAAAAGAAGATGTTGATAATGATGAATTTGAATTACCATAAGGGGAAGAATAATGAGTAAATCGAAGAATAAAAACAAAAATTCCAGCCAGAATATTGAAACAGATGATGAGGAATTTTCTTTAGGAGAGTCTGACGATTTTGCTCTTGGAGAGTCCGATGATTTGTCCCTTGGAGACTCAGAGGATGATTCTTCCCAGGCCAATGAAAAACAGGGATCTGATACAAGTGTAGATATTGATGAGTTTTACAGAAAATTTGTTGAAGCCTATGTTAATTCAAATTACCGCGAAAAGGAATATGAAGATTTTATTCTTCAGGGAAACTTAAACTCTAAGTCAATATACGAATATTTTGGATTAAAACCTTTTCAAATTCCAAATGATGATGATAAAGAAAGAATAACTGATTATTGTGCAAAGCTTTCTGCTAAAGCCGAAGATTATCAGAGAACAGACCAGGCCAAACGAGATACTTTAATTGACTGTATTGGTGTATTAAAAGCTTTCTTTACTACAAACAAGAGTACTCTTATTAAGGAGCGTCTCGAAACTCTTGAATGGAATAAGTTTGAAACTACAATTGATGAAAAATGTGAAGACAAAATTGTAGAAATTGATGAAATGCAGAACCTTTTCAAGAATGGTCTGCGATTAGGTCTTTTCTACGATAAAGAAACTCAAAATTCTTTCAGAGAAAAACTTAATGAAGAAATAAAAGAAAGAGATGCAAAAATAGAATCTCTTGAAGATGCCTTTAAAAACTGGTTCCAGAATTATTCTATACAAAATCCAAAGGGTGTTCAAAATACAATTGGTAATAAAATTATAATTGCAAAAGCTTATAAGAGATACAATAAGGCTCTTGCATTTATTAATGCCGAAGAAGACAACACTACAGACCAGGAATATATTGATAAAATAGAAGAAATTCTTAAAGATTTCGGCTTTGAACTTACAAGTCCATTAAAACTTCTTGAAGAATATATTGATGATTATGTTTCTAAGCATAATCTTGATATAACTCAGCTTTCTGAAGGTGATTACAATTCCTTCAAGAACAAAGCAACTGATGATTATGCTATCTCAGAAAATGACTGGGAAAAATTTGTCAAAGAAAAGAATATTGGTTATATTTCAAACGAATCCCTGACTCAACAATTAGTACTCACCAAAACAGACGAAGAAAAGCAAAAGCTTACACAGGAAGTTGCAAATAAAGTTCTTGAACTACTTCCTCAGATTAAAGAAGTTTTAAATAACCGCACATCAGATATAAAAATTGTAAACCGGCTTATTAACGAAGCTTCAAAGTGGATTGGAAAAGATGTCTATACAGACAGAATTAACAATTACAAGGAGTTTACAGATAAGGTTGCTAAATTGCATGAGCACAAGCAGCATTTACAGGCAAGCCTTGCAGATGTTAATAAGCAAAAACGAAAGAAGGGCTTTAAAGCTTTGTTAATTCTTATCATCCTGGGCCTTTTGGGAGGCGGTGGCTTCTTTGGTTATAAATATATACAAAGCGATGCCGGCCAGGAAAAATTAGCACAGATAAAGGCTCGTATTCAGACTGCAAAAGAAAATAGAGCAATAAAAAAACTTGAAAAACAGCTTGCTAAAATGGCCGGTATGGGTTTAGAAGATTTTGTTCCGGTAGAAGGTGGAACTTTCCGAATGGGAAGTTCTACCGGAGATGATGATGAGCGTCCGCTTCATAACGTTACCCTTGACAGCTTCTATATTTGTAAGCACGAAGTAACTCAGGCAGAATGGAAAGAAGTAATGGGAACAAATCCTTCTGCCTTCCCTGTAGACAATCATCCTGTAGAACAGGTTAGTTGGATTGATGCGGTAGAGTATTGTAATAAACTCAGCCAAAAATTAGGCCTTACACCATGTTACAAATTTGACTCTCAAGCTGGAGACTATGTTTGCGATTTTACTGCAAATGGTTACAGGCTTCCAACCGAAGCTGAATGGGAATATGCTGCCCGTGGCGGTAAAGAAAGTAATGCTTATTCTTATAGCGGTGGAAATGCTATGTCTTCTTTAGGCTGGTACAAAGAGAATGCCACTACAACAAACGAAGTAATGACAAAATCTGCTAATGAGCTTGGCATTTATGATATGAGCGGAAATGTCTGGGAATGGTGCTGGGACTGGTATGCAAATTATACTTCTGAAGATGTAACAAATCCTCGAGGGGCATCATATATTTCTTCCCGAATTTTCAGAGGTGGCAGCTGGTATAGCGAAGAAACTGCCTGTACCCCAACTTATCGTGGCAGCAGAGCTCCGGAAACTAAAGGAACTTATCTTGGTTTCCGTGTAGTTCGTTCAAATGTAGCTTTTAAAGGACTTGCTGTTACCGGCGCAGCAGATAATGCTTCTGGTGAAATCAGCGAAACACAGTCTAGTATAGAACAGATGAGATCTCAGCTGGAAAAAGAAGAAGCTATGCAACAGGCTCAGAAAGCACAGGCAAAAGAAGCTAAACGTGTAGCAAGACAGCAGAGAAATGAGTATAGAACAAGAAATATAAGAAACTTTTTCTACCAATTGACAGGTTTTGAAAGAATAGCCCTTATTCTTAGCGGAATATATTTTGTTATTATGCTCCTTATTGCATTGGCTACAAAGAAGTTTGGTGCCTGTGCTTTATATTTCTTCCTGCCTGTAATAGGTTTAATAGGAGGAGCCTTTCTGGGCGCTTTCCTTCAGGGAAAAGTTAATAGAGAGACCTTTGCAATAGTTCTCGCTGTTATAGGTGGAATAATAGGTCTGGTCGGTGGTTTTGTCGGTCTTCTTATTGGTGCCGTCGTAGGAGCCCTCATTGGTTATTTATTGAGTGCTATAGTCTTTATAATTATCCCGATTGTTTTTGTGGTAGGGCTTGCTTTTTTGGCTTTCTTTATAGTAGATAGTAATTATCTATGGTAAATGGTAGAGGTATATATGAGTGACGAAGAGTTTTCTTTAGGAGAAAAAGAAGAAGTAATTAGTTCTACAGAAACAGGTCTTTCTGATTCTGATGTTAAAGATGACAATAGAATTTCAATTGATGATTTTTATGATTTAATGGTCAAAGATTGGCGTGAGGGTAGGCGTGCTTCTTATGACGTATATCTTCAGCAAGGAAATATAGCAGGTGTTACAATATACCAGATTATGGGTATGGAACCATTTGCCGAATTGTCTGATGATGACATAAAACGAATAGACAGTTGGAAAAATGCCTGGGCAAAGGAAGCCGAAAAGTTTCAGAAAACGGATCTTAGTAAAAAAGAAGACCTTGTTGATGCAATTGGTACTCTGTGTGCATACTTTTTAAATAAAAAACGAAACGAAGAATTCAGGGAAGTTATAAAAAATGCTACCTGGGCTCAATTATCAGCTTTGATTGCAGATAAATGTTCAGACAAAATTGTTGAGTTATATGAATTTGCATCAATTCTGAATGCCGCAGCTGAATATGGCTTACTTTCTGATGAACTTAGGGCACAAACAATAGAAACAATAAAAGAACAAATCAAAGACAGCGAGTCATCACTTCAAAATATTGATGAAGCCTTCCTTGAATATTTTAAGAAATACACAAGTCAGAATTCTAAGAATATTATTGATAATGAAACAAATAACAAGAACCTTATGGAAAAATATAAGGAATTAAAGTTGTTTGATAACCAGATTAATAATATAGAAAAAGAAATCTCTGATGCTCAGTTAGGAAAAGATTATAAGGTATTCTTAAAGAAGCTCAATATTTCTTTGAGACCTGCTGAAGATGTATTTATAGAAGAATACTTTAATGAATTTAAGAATTCGCATGATTTGTCTCAGCCATTATCTGCACAGGATTATGCAAACCTGAGTATTATGGCAAAAGTTTCATACGGATTTTCAGACGAGCAGTGGAAGCGGTTTGAATCCGAGAATGGGATTCTTGTAGATAAGGGAGTTTCGCAGGAACAGTTCGATACTATTTTGAATGAGGAACGTGAAGCTCAGCAAAATGAAATTCAGGATTTGAAGTTAGAAATTGAACGTCTTAAACGCGAAAATGAACTTAATAAACAGCCGGCAGTGAAAGTATCTTCTGTTGTTCCTTCAAGACCAAGACCTGTCGTTACAAGGCCAAAAGTATCTGAAAAAAAGAGAAGTGTAGCTTTACTCTTATGTTTATTTTTAGGCGGATTAGGAGCACATAAATTTTATACAGGCAGAATAAAAGCTGGTATTTTTACATGCCTTGCTTGTTGTATTTATATTGGATGGCTTTTTGTATTAATTGATTTTATCAAAATACTTGGCGGTACATTTAAAGATAGTAAAGAATTACCATTAAAGAATTGGTAATTTTGAGGACTTTCCGATATGAAAAGAGTGATTTTTGCTTTTACATTATTAATGCTTTTGTGTTCAATGCTGCTTGTTTCTTGTGATTCAAGTGATAAATTCCTTGCTGATTATGAAAAATTTGCCCAGAGAATTGAAGAGGCTGCAGAAAACGAAGAAACAAATCAGTATGCATATTTTGAAAAAGAAATGCTCAAATATGATGCAAGGGTTGTAAAAATCAAGCAGTCCGGAAAATGGTCTAAGAGTGATGAAACTGATTACAACATAATATCCGGAAGAATCACTCTGGCAATGGCTAAGCTTGGATTATATAAAACTACCGATGGTATTCTTAATACTCTAAAGGGTATTGGCGAAAGACTGTCTAATTAACCTCAAAAATCTATAAAAATTCTGTAAAATTCTCAAAATTTAGTTGACGATTGCACTCTTAAATTATTAATTTTAAAGATAACAATAATTTTTTACTTTGTGAGAAGTGTAATGTCAGACAAAGAAAACGAAACTAAAGAAGAAGAAAAGGTAGACGCTGCAACAGACTCTTCGACAGGTTCAGAAACCCAGGAAGGCGCAGATACAGCAGCTGCTGCAGACTCACAGGCTCAGGATCAGGCTTCTGAAGAAAAGGAGCTTTCTCCCGAAGAAAAGATTGCTGCCCTTGAAAAAGAAATTGCAGATCTTAAGACTCAGGCACTTTACAAGGCTGCCGAAAACGACAACTGGCGTAAGCGCATGATGCAGCAGAAAGACGAAGCTGTTGCTTATGCAAATGCATCTCTTTTGGGCGATTTGCTCGATAGTCTGGACAACTTTGACCGTACTCTTGATGCTGCAAAAGATGCAAAGGATGCAAAATCAATTGCAGACGGCATTAAGATGATTAACAAGTCGCTTGTTAAGATGCTCGAAGATAAATATGGTCTTGTAAGCTACGGAAAAGAAGGCGATGAGTTTAATCCAGAAGAGCACGAAGCAATCGGCCGTCAGGAAGACGAAAAAGCAAAGAAAGAAACTCTGGCTCAGGTATATCTTAAGGGATATAAACTGAAGGATAAGGTAATAAGACATGCTAAGGTAATGGTTAAGGTACCGAAGGCATAAGTCATCCTCGGGCTTGACCCGGGGATCTCAATAAAAAATAGATTGTCGGGTCAAGCCCGACAATGACATAGGTATAAAGCGAGGTAAATAAAATGGGAAAGATCATTGGTATTGACTTGGGAACAACAAACTCTTGTGTTGCCGTAATGGAAAACGGTGAACCGGTTGTAATTCAGAATGCAGAAGGTGGAAGAACAACTCCTTCTATTGTAGGTTTCACATCTAAAGGAGACCGCATTGTTGGTGCTCCTGCTAAAAACCAGATGGTAACAAACCCTAAGAACACTGTATATTCTGTAAAACGTCTTATCGGACACAGATTCAGTGAACTTCAGGGAGAAGCAACAAAGCTTCCATATAAAGTAATTGATAACGGATCAGACTGCCGTGTAGAAGTAGAAGAGGCCGGAACTACAAAACAGTATTCACCTCAGGAAATCTCTGCTTTTATTCTTCAGAAAATGAAGAAAACTGCAGAAGACTATCTTGGAGAGCCTGTAACAGAAGCTGTTATTACAGTACCTGCTTACTTCAATGACTCTCAGCGCCAGGCAACAAAAGATGCCGGTAAGATTGCAGGTCTTGATGTAAAGCGTATCATCAACGAACCTACAGCAGCTTCTCTTGCTTTTGGTTTCAACAAGGATCAGGACAAGGAAAAGACAATTGCTGTATACGACCTTGGTGGTGGTACATTTGATATTTCTATTCTTGAACTTGGTGACGGTGTATTCGAAGTTAAGTCTACAAACGGTGATACTCACCTTGGTGGCGATGACTGGGACCGTGTAATCATCAACTGGCTGGTAGATCAGTTTAAGGCAGATACAGGCATTGACCTTTCTAAAGACCCTATGGCTATGCAGCGTCTTCGTGAAGCTGCTGAAAATGCAAAAATCAGCCTTTCAAGCCAGACAACAACAGATATCAACCTTCCATTTATTACTGCTGATGCAACAGGTCCAAAGCACTTGCAGAAGTCTTTGACACGTGCTCAGTTTGAACAGATGACAGACAGCCTTTATGAACGCACAAAGGAACCTTGCCGCAAGGCTCTTGCCGATGCAGGTATTTCTGCAAGTGACATTGATGAGGTTCTCCTTGTTGGTGGTTCATCTCGTATGCCAAAGGTTCAGGAAGTTGTAAAACAGATTTTTGGTAAAGAGGGTAGCCGTGCAGTAAACCCTGATGAAGCTGTAGCAGTTGGTGCTGCAATTCAGGGTGGTGTACTTGGTGGAGACGTTAAGGACGTTCTTCTTCTTGATGTAACTCCTCTTTCACTTGGTATTGAAACAATGGGTGGTGTAATGACAAAGCTCATTGCCCGCAATACAACAATTCCTACAAAGAAGAGCCAGATCTTCTCTACTGCTGCCGATGGACAGACTGCTGTATCTATTCACGTACTTCAGGGTGAACGCGAAATGGCAGATCAGAACCGTACACTTGGCCGCTTTGACTTAGTAGGTATTCCAGCCGCTCCTCGTGGTGTTCCACAGATTGAAGTAACTTTTGATATCGATGCTAACGGTATTGTTCACGTATCTGCAAAGGATTTGGGAACAGGCAAGGAACAGCACATCCAGATTACTTCTTCTTCTGGTCTTAGCGACGAAGAAATTGAAAAGATGGTTAAGGATGCCGAAGCAAATGCTGCAGCAGATAAGGCTAAGCGTGAATGTGTAGATGCCCGCAACGAAGCAGACAGCCTCATCTATGCTACAGAAAAATCTATCAAAGACCTTGGCGACAAGATTAACGGTGCAGAAAAGGAAAAGGTTGAAGCTGCAATTGCTGCCCTTAAACAGGCTTTGCAGGGTGACAATGTAGAAGAAATTAAAGCTAAGACCGAAGAACTTAAACAGTCTTCTTACAAGATTGCCGAAGAACTCTATAAGCAGCAGGGTGCCGCAGGAGCCCAGCCAGGTGCAGAAGGTGGAGCCGCAGGTGGTAATGCCGGAGCAGCCGGAGACGCTGGTGCCAATGCAGGAGCCGAAGGCGGAGAAAAGAAGTCCGGCTTTGACAAAGGCTCTGCAGATGATGTAGAGTATGAGGTAAAGGACGAAGATAAATAAAAACACTGTCATTCCCGTGCTTGACACGGGAATCTCTTTTAAAGTAGAGATTGTGTCGCAGGTAACCCTGCTTACCGAGTTTTCGTAACACGAAAACTCGCGGGGTCAAGCCCGACAATGACAGAATGTGATAAAGGTATCAAAATGGCAAAACGCGACTATTATGAAGTATTAGGTGTTGATAAATCTGCAGATCAGGAGGCAATTAAAAAGGCTTACCGTAAGCTTGCCGTAAAATACCATCCGGACAGAAATCCTGGAGACAAGGTGGCCGAAGAAAAATTCAAGGAAGCAACAGAAGCCTACGAAATTCTGTCTGATGAAGAAAAACGCCCTATTTATGATCAGTACGGTTTTGCCGGCCTTGAAGGAATGGGAGGCGGCGGTGCTGGCGGTGCCCAGTATTCACATGCCTTCCACGATTTCTCAGACCTCTTTGGTGGAGCCGGTGGCGGCTTCTCCGATATTTTTGACAGCATCTTTGGAGGAGGCTTTGGTGGCGGAGCCCGCGGTGGCAGACGTTCAAGCGGGCCTGCTGCAGGTTCATCTCTCCGCTATGACCTTCATATTCAGTTTAAGGATGCTGTTTACGGAACTTCTGCAGATATCCATTTTAAACATAATGAAGCCTGTACAGCCTGTCATGGAACTGGTGGAGCAGCCGGTGCTTCTAAAAAAACTTGTCCAACCTGTAACGGAATGGGCCAGGTTCGTCAGGGCAACGGTTTCTTTACTATTCAGCAGACATGTCCTACCTGCCGTGGTAAGGGCGTAACTATAGATAAGCCTTGTCCAAGCTGCCGTGGAACTGGTATTCAGGAAAGAAATAAGATGATGTCTCTTAAGATTCCTGCAGGTTCAGACAACGGTAAGCGCATTGTAATTCCTGGTCAGGGTGATGCAGGAGAAAACGGCGGACCAGCAGGCGACCTTGTAGTAGTATTGCACGTAGATTCTCATCCATTGTTTGAACGCGATGGTCTGGATTTGTACTGTGCAGTTCCTGTTTCTATGGCTCAGGCTGCTCTTGGCTGTGATATCACAATCAAATCTCTTGATAACAAGAAAGTAACTATAAAAATCCCTTCTGGAACTTCAAATGGAAAGCTTTTACGCATAAAAGGCGAGGGTGTTCCTCTTGGCGGAAGCAGCAAAAAAGGCGATCTCTACGTTAAAATCATGGTACAAATCCCTCAACGCCTCTCCGGCAAACAAAAAGAACTCCTCCAGGCCTATCTGAACCTCGAAAATCCTCCAGAAACTCCAGATTTAATGCCACTGTCTAAACTCGAGGGTGTGTAAGGCCGCTGGCGGCCGGTGTTTTATAGCAAACCGTTAAAAAAATTGCGAAAGCAATTTTTAGGTTTACTTCTTTACGGGGTTTTAGGGGCAGAGCCCCTAGGAGAGAGGGTAGGACGCAACGAAGTGCGGCCGCAGGGGGAGACTTCCCCCTCCTAAAGGCTAATAGCTAATAGCTAACTGCTTTTTCAGCAGGCCCTTCGAGAGCCTCAGGGATCCCATACTATTCCCTATCCCCTATATACTATTCCCTAACTTTTTATACGATTTTTTCCCAAATTTGCCGATAATATGATAGAATAGTAGTACTATAAATTTGAGGTGATTATGTATAAGACGCGGAAAAAAATCCTGACTATAAGTGTTTATACACTCGCAGTTGTGTTATTTATAGGCATTGGCATTTTATTAATTCCAGAAAAAGAAACAGAAACTCCTTCTATTTATTCCTTGCTCTCTGTTGCTGCTTTTTTCTGTGCCATTGTATTCCTTTTTGTAAGGTTAAAGACTGCACTTTTAGCAAAAGTTCGCCATGATACGCTGGAAAAAGGCGAAACTGTGATTCTTAAGAAATTCATCGACAGCCTCAGATTCAGTTATACTCTCGATGATTTTTATGTGGCAATCGGTGATTATCTTGAACGACGCGGTGACTGTGCTGTTCTTCTTATTGACCGCACAAAAAACTATATCCTCTATAACAGTCCTAACAGAATTACCTCTTCTGATTCAATCCGCGAAAAAATGTGTCAGAACTTTGAAGAAAACTGGAAGGATGGTTACTACTACTTTGACCGCCACTTTGGTGTAACTTCCCGCCTCAAAAAATCCCGAGGTTTCTTCCTTTGTTCAGAAAAACAGCATATGTTCGTATTCTGTAATTATACCAGACTTTTTGATAATTCTATTTATGAACAGCTTTTTGAAGAGTACAAGCGATTTATTACCCGTACTCATACAATTTCTCAGCTTTCGGAAATTGCGGCTACTACAAAAGAGTGGCAGCAGCTTGCCGAAACTCAGCAGTCATTCCTTCCTCAGAAGATTCCAAATATCCACAATCTTAAGATTGCTACATATTTCCGTCCTCTTGTAAACGTATCGGGTGACTACTTTTCAATTCTTCCTATTGATAAACATAAGACTCTGCTCATGCTTGGTGACGTATCTGGTAAAGGTCTTCCTGCGGCTCTTATCATGGGTTTGGTAATGAACACTGTAAAGATTATTGAAGATAAAGAAGACCTGGTTGGTGTAATTAAAGCCATTGATAAAGCTATTAAGGGCATGCACCTTCAGGATAAATATACTGTATTGTTCCTTAGTATTGTTGATACCGAAAAAATGAAAATCCGCTACATCAATGCTTCCATGTCTGACCCAATCATTCTTTCACCTTCACCTGATGGTTACCGTATTAAGCCTCTTACTTCAAATGCTTCGCTTGTCGGAATTCTTGATATGGGTGATGTTACTGTTGCCGAAAAACGTCTCTTCCGCGGAGACACCATTCTTATGGCAACTGACGGTGTTTCTGAAGTTATGGATGACAGTGGTGTTGAGCTTGGAGATACTGATATTTATAAAAAGACACTCATTGCCGGTGCTTCAAAATCTCCTCAAGAATTTGTTGATGATATTGTAGATTTAATCTGGAAATATAATGGCGATAAAAAGCTTCATGATGACGTTACAATGATGATCGCTAAGGTAGGTTACTGATATGGTATTTATTCTCTTAAACTGCGCTTTATTACTTTGCTTTATATTTCTCACCTATTATATAGACAAAAAGAATACTTTCATGGGTAATACCGGAAGTACTCTTGTTGTTCCGCTTTTATTTGCCTGCATTGAATTGTTTCTTTATATACTTGTAATGATTTTTAAAGACAAGTGGATTGAATCTTTTGTTATTCAGCTTGTAAGAATCATTTTCTGTCTTGATGGAATTTTCTTTGTTTCATTCAGTTTTGGACTTGTTGGTGTAGGCCATAAGATTACAAAGTTTACACCAAAACTCTTCCAATGGCTTTTATATGCCTTTGTAATTTATATTGTATTCTTCCAGTTTGTTGATATTTCGGTAGATGAATCTTTAAGTATGAATATTGGTTCGGGAAGACTTTTCTCAAACCCTGATGTTCAAAAGTATTTCCCTTGGGACTGGGTTTTCCTTTATAACTCAATTTATAAATATCTTCTTCCTGGTACTGCTTTCCTCTTCCTTATGGTTTATCAGGAAAGAAAGGGCAGCCAGCTGCAGAAGTATCAGTGTCTTGTTATTGCCGAAGGTATTGCCCTTATGTGGGTCCTCAAGTACTTCTTCCAGTTCCTGGGTACTGCAAATCCTGCTTTTGGTTCTCTTTATATGTATGCTTATGTTGCAATGTATGTGCTGGTTGTAATTGGTCTTAATAAGACTTCTGTTCCTTCGACCAAGGCTTATATTGCTACATTGTTTAAAAATATGATTTCATATGTACTTCCAGCTGCAGCAATAGGTCTTGTTGTAATGTTTACACAGCCTGTTGGAAAAGTTCTTACAGCCGGATTTATTTCTTTGTTTGTATTCGTTTCAATTATTGCCGTATTGTTCGCACTTATGATTTCGGATCTTCTTACTAATAATTCAAAGCTTTATACTTCGGATTATGGTCCTGCACTCGAAAAACAGCTTGCTACAATTGATTATTCCGGCGAAATGGATGCAATTACAAACCGAATGTATGAAATCTTCCGCAGAAACGTAGAAGCATCTTCTGTAAATGTTTACATTTTGAACAATAAGAACATGCTCGAAACTGCTTATACATCAAACGGCTTTACAACTACAATTCCGGTTAATACTACAATGTTTGAAACCCTGCTTAACATCAACCGTTCTGTTGTTTGTTTTTCACAGGTAGGAAACGTTCACGATCTTTCTCCGATTGATGCACAGCTTACAAAATTCTTTGAAGAAACTAAGTCTGATGCTATGTTCATTTTGAACGAAGGTCACAATATTCTTGGTTTGATTACTCTGGGCAAAAAAATCTCTGGAGATCACTACAAAGACTATGACTACAATACCTTCCTTAAGTTGTATTCATACTTCTTCGTATTCGGATACTACATGCGTAACATTTCTAACAAGGAAATTATCTCTGTAGTAAACCGCGAAATTAAGATGTCTTCTCAGATTATTACATCTATTCAGGAAAACATTGACCATGTAAAGAATCCTAAAATTGATACCGGTTATCTCATGGTTCCTGCCCGAAACATTGGTGGTGAATTTATTGATATGATTCGTCTTACCGATACCCGTCACCTCTTTGTAGTTGGTGATATGTCCGGTAAAGGTATTGCGGCTTCTATGAACATGGTTATCTTAAAGTCTATTATTCGTACTTACCTTGCCGAAACACATGACTTTAAGGATCTGGTTATTAAGATTAACTCCTTTATTCGTGATTCTTTGAATAAGGGTACAATCTTTGCCGGTCTTTTTGCTTTGATTGATTTTGAAACAGATACAATGTACTACATCAACTGTGGTATTCCGGCCTTGATGCTTTATACCCAGGTGTATAACAACGTTATTGAGATTCAGGGTTCCGGACACATTCTTGGATTCGTAAAAGATATTTCTCCATATATCAGCGTTAAGACAACAAAGCTTAATCGTGGTGACGTTATTCTTGCCTGTACAGATGGTCTTGTTCAATCACACTCACTTCGTGGTGAACAGTTTGGTAAGGAACGTATTCAGCAGTGTATTCTTGATAACTCAACTTATCCGGCTCAGCGTATGACTCAGTTTACATTTGACAGCCTGATTAAGTTTATGTCAAAGGAAATGGAAGACGACGTTTCTATTCTTGTATTGAAGTACGAAACTTCAAGAGCCTTTGATAAGGATGCTGCCGACCAAGAAGAAGTTGCAGAAGAAAATGCTGAGGTTGTTGAGGAGACTGCACCAGCTGAAGAGGCTGTGCCTGCTGAAGAGACAGTTCCTTCAGAAGAGCCTGCAGTTCCTGAAGAGGAAGCCGTGGTGCCTGAGCCTGTCGAAGGCCCTGCAGAAGAAAGTGTGCCTACAGAAGAAAGTGCACCCGTAGAAGAGTCTGTGGTTCCTGAAGAGGAGATTGTGGTTCCTGAGCCTGTCGAAGGACCAGCAGAAGAGCCTGCAAGCTCTGAAACAGAGACTGCGGAGCCAGAAGCAGCCGCTGCCCCTGCCGAAGAACCCCCAGCTGCTGAAGATGATTTTTTCATCAATAAGAATGTTCTGCCGGATGATCCAGATATTCCGGATTTAAGCAATCTTGACGAAATGATTAAAATGGCCGGATTGTAATTTGTGTAAGGCCGCTGGCATGAAATAGGAGAAAATTATGGAACAAATTGCTATTACAGAAAAAGACGGTGCAAACTATCACTTATATGAACTCGAAGGCGCTTTGAATGCCTATACACTTGGTGAATTTCAGGATACTTTGTATGATGCTGTTCAAAAGAACAATGTTGTACTTGATATGTCACGACTTATAGAACTTGATGCTTCGGGCATAGGCCTTTTGATGGCAGCCTTTAATGATTCTGAAGAAGCAGGACACAAGCTCTACTTTATGACCATGTCAAACGAAGCCGATAAAGCTATAGCGGCCACGGGCTTTAAGTATGTCTTTAATTTGATTAACTCTGTAACGGAAGTAAAATAGTATAAAAAAAGGCTCCGACTAAAAATCGGGGCCTTTTCTTTTGCTCGTCATTGCGAGCGAAGCGTGGCAATCCACGTTTATGAATACATTACTTCACAACAATATTCACTAACTTATTAGGAACGACAATTGTTTTAACAACCTCATGTCCATCTGTAAACTTCTTTACGCCGTCAAGGGTAAAGGCTTTTGATTTAAGTTCTTCCTGGTCGGTGTTAGGGGCTGCCATAAACTTGTCGCGGAGCTTACCGTTTACCATAACTACAATCTGAACTTCATCGTCCTTTGCAAAGTCGGCGTTTACTGTCGGCCATGGTTCGTAAGCGATTGTCTTCTTGTTGCCAAGCTTCTGCCAGAGCTCTTCGCCAAGGTGTGGTGCGTAAGGGCTGAGTACCTTTACAAAGTCTGCCCACATGCTCTTTGGAACTTCAGGCAGCTTGCTTACTTCGTTGATGAAAATCATCATCTGGCTTATAGCAGTGTTGAAGTTTAATGTTGCTGTATCATCAGTTACCTTTTTGATTGTCTGAGCAAATGTTTTGCGTGCAGAAATCAAAGCTTTGTTGTCGAGTTTTCCTGTAATATCAATGTCGCTCATTGGCTTTTCGCTTACAGCCCAAACCTTTTCCAAAAAGCGGTGAATACCAACAATTCCCTGGGTTGACCAAGGCTTAGACATTGTAAGTGGTCCCATGAACATTTCGTACATGCGCACAGAGTCTGCACCGTAGGCTTTAATTTCATCATCAGGGTTTACAACGTTTTTCAAAGACTTAGACATCTTTGCAACAATCTGCTCAAGCTCTTCTCCTGTGGCTTTTTCGTAGTATTTACCGTCTTCGCGCTGTTCAACTTCATCAACAGGAACAAGAGTCTTGTTTTTGCGCTGGAAAGCAAAAGAAGTAATCATACCCTGGTTGATAAGGCGCTGGAAAGGTTCTTTTGTGCTTACAACACCAATATCATAAAGAACCTTGTGCCAGAAGCGGGCGTAGAGAAGGTGGAGTACTGCGTGTTCAGCACCACCAATGTAAAGGTCTACTGGCATCCAGTACTTTTCTTTTTCAGGAGCACAGAACTGTTTGTCATTGTGAGGATCCAGATAGCGGAGGTAATACCAACAGCTTCCGCCCCACTGAGGCATTGTATTTGTTTCGCGTTTAGCAGCCCCTCCACACTTAGGACACTTGCAGTTTACCCAGGAATCAATTGCAGCAAGTGGAGACTCACCGGTTCCTGTCGGCTGGTAAGATTTTACATCCGGCAGGGTAAGAGGGAGTTCTTCTTCCGGTACAGGCACTGTACCACAAGTTGGACAGTGTACTAAAGGAATTGGTTCTCCCCAGTAACGCTGACGGCTGTAAATCCAGTCGCGGAGTTTATAGTTGATTGCTTTTTTACCAACTCCTTTTTCTGCAAGCCATTCAAGCATTTTGTTGATGGCATCCTGCTTGTTTAAACCGTCAAGGAATTCAGAATTAACGTGGATTCCGTCTTCTGTCCAGGCCTGAGTCTGAACATCAACTTCGCTCTTCAAAACTTCAATAATCGGCAGGTTGAATTTCTTTGCAAATTCCCAGTCGCGGTCATCGTGGGCAGGTACAGCCATAATTGCACCTGTTCCGTAAGAAATCAAAACGTAATCTGCAATCCAGATTGGAATGAGTTTTCCGTTTACAGGGTTTATTGCATAGCTTCCACTGAATACACCGGTTTTATCTTTTGCAAGGTCTGTACGTTCAAGATCAGACTTTTTTGCAGCCTCTTCCTGATATTTCTTTACGGCCTCTGCCTGCTCAGGAGTTGTGATTTCCGGGATAATTTTGTGTTCTGGAGAAACAACCATGTAAGTTGCACCAAACAAAGTATCACAACGTGTTGTATAAACTGTGAGTTTGTTGTCTGTAGGCTTTCCGTCCTTGTCAGCAACAGTGAAAACAACTTCGGCACCTGTAGATTTTCCAATCCAGTTATGCTGCATTGCTTTTACGCTTTCAGGCCAGTCAAGCTCATCAAGGTCGTTATCCAGGCGGTCTGCATATTCTGTAATTTTCAAAATCCACTGGCGGATTGTTTTGTGAGTAACTTCTGCACCACAGCGGTCACACTTTCCGTCTTTAACTTCCTCGTTTGCAAGACCAGTCATACAAGAAGGACACCAGTTGATTGGAGTCTGTGCTTCGTAGGCCAGCCCCTTTTTGTAGAGCTGCAGGAAAATCCACTGGGTCCATTTGTAATAATCCGGTTCGCAGGTCGAAACGCAGCGGTCCCAGTCATAAGAGAAGCCCAGAGACTTAATCTGCTGGGTAAAATGTTCAATATTTGCGTTAGTTGTTGTTTTTGGGTGTGTACCTGTCTTAATTGCATAGTTTTCTGCAGGAAGACCAAAGGCATCATAGCCCATAGGGTGAAGAACGTTATATCCGTTCATACGTAGGTAGCGGCAGTAAATATCTGTTGCAGTATAACCTTCGGGATGTCCAACATGAAGGCCTGCAGCACTTGGATAAGGGAACATGTCCAATACATACATGCGTTTTTCGGCCGGAAAAGATTCATCCTCGGTTACCTTAAAAGTTTTGTTTTCGTCCCAATACTTCTGCCATTTTGGTTCGATTTGTTCAAATGGATACTTACTCATTTTGCTACCTCATATTAAAAAATATTAAAATATTATAGTAGAAAAAAGTTTCTTATGGAAGTATTATGCTAATATGAAAAAGACAAACGCAATGAGAATCCTTGACGGATTAAATATAAACTACGAAGCTCAGGAATACGAAGACGACGGCGAACACGAGCTTGCCAAGGGTGCTGCCTTAAGAATGAGCGAAAAACTTGGCGTTGCACCCGAAACAGTTTTTAAAACAATAGTCATGCGAACAGAAACAAAAGAAATCTGCGTCTTCTGCCAGTGTGCTACAGATGAAATAAATTTAAAAAAAGCTCGTCAGGCTGCCGGCTGCAAAGAAATCAATCCAGTACGGCCGGAAGAACTTTTAGCCCTTACTGGATATGTTCGTGGTGGCTGTACTCCAATCGGGATGAAGAAAAAGTTCCGCACCTTTATTGATGAGCAGATTATCCTTCATGAAAAAGTCTGCATCAGTGGAGGTCAACGCGGGGTTCAGATTAAAATTGCCCCGGATGATTTAATAAAAGCTACCGAAGCCACAGTTTGTGATTTGTGTCTGTAAAATACTTGTGTTATAATTGAGGCATGAAGAACAGCTATAAAGAAGTAAAAGGATTTTTTACAGAGTTAGAGTATGCCTCGCTGCAGGAAAACGAGCTTTACTATAAGATTGAAAACTTCGATTGCATGGATGATTTTTTCATGACAATTACAAGCTCATCCGATATCTGGAATTTCTGCTGGGCACAAGGTGGACTTACTGCCGGACGCATAGACAGTAATCATGCAATTTTCCCTTATTACACTGCAGATAAAGTTAGTGATGACAAATCTTATACAGGCCCCTATACTGCAATTTTAGTGCATAAAGATTCTTCTGGTTTTGAACCGACACTTTGGGAACCTTTTGCCTCCATGTATTCAAGTCCTGCAATCCGTCTGCAGGTAGAAAAAGGTATAAGAAGAAATATTTATAAAAACACAAGTGGAACCGAAGTCTGGTTTGAAGAAATCAATTATGATTTAGGACTGATTTTCAGATATGCCTGGACTTCTTCTGCAAGATTCGGACTGGTACGAAAAGTTCAGATTATTAACATCAGTTATGAAGCTGTAAAAGTTGAGGTTCTTGATGGCTGCCGTAATATTCTTCCTGCCTGTGTAACTTCCGATTTTCAAAATAACAACAGCGTTCTTCTAGATGCCTATAAAAAAACAGATTTAGACAAAGTATCAAAGCTTGCTCTTTTTGCAGTTTCGTCAATAGTTACCGATAAAGCCGAACCAAGCGAAGGACTTTTTGCAAATACCTGCTGGTTCAACTGTAAAGATGATCTGCTCATAAGTCCGGATGCTGCTGAACAATTTGCATGCACAGGAAGGGTAGAGCCTTTAGACCTTGTAAAAGGAAAACGCCCTGGCGCTTATGTACTGCGTTCCCTTGAATTAAAAGATCCATATAGTCCTGCAATATGGTATCAGGTTTTTGATACAGGTCTTGATATTGCAAGAATCACAGAACTCAAGAAACTGCTTTCTAATAGAAGCGGAATAACTCAGATGCTGGAAGCCGATATAAAGCTGGGTAAAAAGCTGATGAAAGAATATATTGCTCAGGCCGATGGTGAAGAAAAAACAGCAGAAACAATGACTTGTGTGCATCATTCGCAAAATGTAATGTTCAATATTATGCGGGGCGGATTTTTTGCAAATAATGGAAAAATTGGTCTTGCAGATTTTGAAAAGTTTATTAGTCAGCGAAACAAAGCTCAGTTGCCTAAATTTAAAAAAATCCTTACAGCATTAAAAGCTGGTGCAGACAAAGAAGGACTTATTTCTTATAAAGATTTTGAAGGCGCTGTTCTGGCTAAAAAAAATCCCCAGCTGACAAGACTTTTTTATGAGTATATGCCGCTTACCTTTAGCCGAAGACACGGAGACCCAAGTCGTCCCTGGAATAAATTCAGCATTAATCTTAGAGACGGTGACAATAATCCAATTTTGAATTACGAAGGAAACTGGCGTGATATTTTCCAGAACTGGGAAGCCCTTGCCTGGTCTTATCCGAATTATATAAAAAATATGACTTTAAAGTTTTTGAATGCAATGACTATTGAAGGCTTTAATCCTTACAGAATCTCGCGCGAAGGAATAGACTGGGAAATTCCAGATCCTGATAATCCCTGGGCCCAGATTGGATTTTGGGGAGACCATCAGGTAATCTATCTGCAAAAGCTTTTAGAGTTGTATGCAAAGCTTGATAGGCAGGGTTTGATTGATGAACTTTGCGAGGAAGTTTTTGCAAGTTCAAACGTTCCTTATCGTATAAAATCATATGTCGATATTCTCGAAAATCCAAGAAGCACAATTTTATTTGACCGCCAGCTTAGTGACAGCCTTAAAGCAAATGCTGCAAAAAATGGTTCAGATGAAAAGCTTGTAAAATCAGGCGAAGAGGTTGCTCTTGTTAATCTTACAACAAAGCTTTTACAGATTATAATTGCCAAAATGTCTAACTTTATTCCGGGGGGAGGAATCTGGCTTAATACTCAGCGTCCCGAATGGAATGATGCAAACAATGCACTTGCAGGCTATGGACTTTCGATGGTAACGCTTTATTATTTGTATCGTTTTGTAAAATTTACAAAGGAGCTTTTAACGCAGTCGACCACAAAGGCATTTAAAATTCCAAAGGCTGTTGCAAAATGTTTTAAAGAACTTGGAGGACTCTTTATTAAAGTAGAGCCAAAAGATGCTGCTACAAATGCTTGTGCGAGAAAAGACTTTGCAGATTGTGCAGGTAAGGCTTTTGAAAAAGAACGCAAGTCCTTATACAAAAATGATTATGGAAGCCCGGATGAATATGCGGATTTTCCTAGAACTGAGATTGTAAAGGCTCTTGAAGCAATCTTAAATCACATAAGTTATACAATTAAACTCAACCGCAGAAAAGACGGCCTTTATCATGCCTATAACACGCTGAAAATTTCAGGCGATAAAATGCAGATTGAATATCTTCAGGAAATGCTTGAAGGTCAGGTTGCAGTTTTATCTGCAGGCATTCTTTCGCCGCAGCAGGCCCTTGATGTTATTAATGCATTAAAGAAAAGCCGCATGTACGAAGAGAGACAAAAATCTTATATGCTTTATCCGAATAAAGAGCTTCTGCCTTTTGAGAAAAAGAACTGTATTTCAAAGGCTGCAATGAAAGATGTTCTGCCAAAGCTTGAAGGCCTTTTGGAACGCACAGGAAATAAAATTCTTAAAAAGGACTCCAAGGGCATTTATCACTTTAACGGCGAGTTCAGGAATGTTGAATTTCTTCGAAACTTTTGCGCAGATCTGGCTTCTAAAAAAGAGCTTGCCCTGCTTGAAGAGCTTTATGAAAAAACCTTTAATCACCAGAGCTTTACAGGCCGCAGTGGTACCTTCTATGCATACGAAGGCCTTGGAAGTATTTACTGGCACATGGTTTCTAAGCTTATGCTCGCAGTTCAGGAAAATCTTTTTGCGGCAATTAATAGCGGTGCCGATGAAGAGATTGTTACTGGGCTTACAACGGCCTATTATGATGTAAGAGCCGGAATTGGTTTTAATAAAAGTCCTGAACTTTACGGGGCCTTTCCTGCTGACCCATATTCTCATACTCCGGAAGGTCAGGGTGCAAAACAACCTGGAATGACCGGGCAGGTAAAAGAAGAAATCCTTACAAGATGGGGTGAGCTTGGTGTAAATATCAAGGATGGTTGTGCAGTGTTTGAACCAAAGATTTTGAAGGCTGAGGAATATTCTTCAAGCGGTATTCTGCGCTTTACCTGGTGCGGCACAAAGGTTGTGTATAAGCGTGGTAAAAAACAGCATATCGTAATTAACGGTAAAGTTGTTCGCGACGGAAATTCTCTCACTGCTGGGGAAAGTGCCGACTTGTTTGCACGCAATGGTAAAATCACAGAAATTGTAGTAGAAGTAATTTAAAATTTTATGGAAGAGATAGATACTTTATTAAACGGAAACAAAATTATGCAGGACACGAAGGGCTTTATGTTTGGAATAGATGCCGTTCTTCTTGCGCATTTTGCTTTAGGTCAGATTAAAAAAAATGACAGGGTAATAGATTTGTGTACGGGCACAGGTGTTGTTCCTTTGCTGCAGGAAAAAGCTGTTTCTTCTACTGTTACCTTTACCGGTCTTGAGCTTCAACAAAAATATGCCGACCTTGCGCATAAGAGCGTAGAACTAAATGGACTTACAGAAAAAATAAAAATCCTTCAGGGTGATGTTAAAAATGTGGAGCAGCTTTTTGATAAACATAGCTTTAATATAATTACCTGTAATCCGCCATATATGCTTGCTGAGCAGGGAATGACAAATCCCAATGATGAAAAGGCAATAGCAAGACATGAAATTTGCTGTACTCTTGCTGATGTTTGTAATGCGGCAGATTTTCTTTTACATACCCACGGAAGCTTTTTTATGATTCACAAGGCCGCCCGCCTGCCCGAAATTTTTGCCTGCCTTTTAGAGCATAAAATGGAGCCAAAACGTTTGCAGCTTATCCATCCCTTTGAAGGGGAAGATGCAAATCTGGTTCTTGTTGAAGCCCGAAAAAATGCAAGTAAGGGATTAACTGTCTGCCCGCCGATTATTGTAAGGCAGAGCCAGGGGCCGCAGAAAAATGAATACACTGCTCAAGTGCAGGCAATTTATAAAAGAATGTCAGAAGCAAGAATGTAACTGTAAGAAACTCCGTCTTCTTCTGTGACTATATATTTTCCGATTATTGTAATTTCCTGGTCCTGCTTTGGATAATCCTGTGGCCATTTGTGATTGCCTGTCCATACAAAATCAATTCCTTCCTGACAGCACATTGTTACATCATTTATGATTACCGAAAAATATGGAAGCCCTTCCGGCGTAAGTTCATTTGTTGACGCCTGGAACTTTCCTTTGATTTTAAAAACTTTATTTTCATAAGTTGGCGTATCTATAAGCATTTGAAAAAAGAAAGACGAAATCATTGTAAAATTCATTCTTGAAAGATCGTAATCTACCTTTGTTTTGGGACTTGCCGCGGGAAGTGGGGCGGTTAAAAGAAGGAGTATGAGAAGGCCCTTCGACAGGCTCAGGGACCGCAGTGAACTTAGCTTTTTCATCTTGCAAACTTTCCTATAAGAGAGCAGATTAAAAAGGCTGCAATATCAACTGCGACGATTGTACTTCCTACAGGAGTTCCGCCGATTATAGAAATCAAAAGTCCGGAAACAGAACAGAAAACCGAAATAAGAGCAGAACAGATTGTAACAGACTTAAAGCTTTTAAAAATCCTCATAGCGCTTAGAGCCGGGAAAATCACAAGTGCCGAAATTAAAAGGGATCCTACAAGATTCATTGCAAGAACAATTATAATTGCTATGATTATGGCAATTACAAGATTGTAGGCGCTTGCGTGGGTTCCTACCGCCTGAGCAAAAGCTTCATCAAAAGTTACTGCAAAAATCTTATTGTAAAAAAGAACGAAGGCAATGATTACACAAATAGAAAGAATTGTGCATAACCAGACTTCGGTTTTTGTTAATGTAAGAATAGAAGTAGAACCAAAGAGAGTAGAGCAGACATCCCCACTCAAGTTTGATGAAACAGAAAAAAGATTCATTAAAAGGTAGCCGATTGCAAGGGCCCCTACAGAAATCATGGCAATTGCAGCATCACCCTGGATTTTTTTATTGCGGCCAGAACGAAGCAGAAGGATTGCACTTAAAATTGTAATTGGGAGCACCAGGAACATGTTGTTAGTTATGTTTAACACCGAAGCAATACAAATGCCGCCAAAGGCAACGTGACTAAGTCCATCTCCTATAAAAGAAAAGCGTTTAAGAACAAGAGTTACACCAAGCAGCGAGGAGCATAAAGAAATAAGAACTCCAACAATAAAAGCATAGCGTACAAAAGAAAAACTAAAATACATTGCAAGATTCTGCATCAGGCTTCCTCCAGTTTGTCGGGAGAAATAAAGAGAGCTGATTTATCCTGGACTTTTAAGATTTTTGTAGCATATTTTTTTGCAGCATCAACATCGTGAGTAATCATCATAATTGTAATGCCGTCTTTGTGAAGCTGTTCTATAAGTTCGTACATTTCCTGTGTAACAGAAGGATCAAGACCGCTTACAGGTTCGTCAAGTAAAAGCATTTTTTGTGCAGCACAAAGGGCCCTTGCAAGAAGAACTCTCTGCTGCTGGCCTCCGCTCAGTTCCCGGTAACATCTTTTGGCAAGAGCTTCTATTTCCATGCGCTTCATTGCTTCCTGGGCAAGACGCTTTTCTTCTTTATTATAAAAAGGACGTTTACCGCAGCGGGACTGACAGCCCGAAAGAACAATTTCCCAAACCGAAGCTGGAAAGTCTCGCTGAACCTGTGTCTGCTGTGGAAGGTAGCCTATTTCGTCCGGAAGCACTCCGTCGCTTGTAAAAATCCGACCTTCAAGAGGTTTTTGCAGACGTAAAATTGTTTTCATTAGTGTAGTTTTTCCGGAACCGTTTTCACCGATTATGCAAAGGTAATCGCCTTTTTCTACAGAGAAACTTATATTTTCCAGAACTATGTTTGAGTTGTATCCTAATGTCAGATTTTCACAAATCAGCTGTGCCATATATTCCTGTTTTGTCCATATATTTTTATCAGTTTGGACGCAGTAAAGTCAAGTTGTTTTGCATTATATTAATATAATTTTTACCGCTGAAAAGCTGACTTAAAGTAAGGCTTTCCATTGAATCAAAAACAAGGGTGTCGCATTTAGGATTTTTAGAAGCTGCAATTACCTGCTTTGCAAGCTTTTTGTCGGAGTTATCAAATACATAAACTGCACATGCATTAGTCTGATCAATTTTCCGGCCAAATTCTTTTATTGTTTCAGTTTTCGGCTGAAATTTTTCTGGGGCAGGGCACTTGTCGTAAAGTGCAACATAATTAAAGCCGTATTCTTTGAAAAGCGGGCCAAAAGGCATGCGGTCGCAGATTATAAAATCCTGATTTTGAGTTTTCTGAGCTTGAATCTGGAAGCTGTTATCTAAAATAGAAAGAAGACCTTTATATTTTGAACAGCTTTCTTTATAAGAAGCTTCATTTTGCGGGTCCAGCTTACATAAATAGTCTGATATTTCCTGACAGCAGACTTTTGCTTTGACTGGAGAAAAAATAAAGTGCTCATCCGTCGTTTCCGAACTGTCATCAGAAAAGCAATCAATAAGTTTTAAAACCAGCCTGCCGTTTTTTGCAGAGGGATTATTATTAATAATATCATCAATCCATTGTTCAGAAGGACCCCCGACATAAATAAGGAGATCTGCAGAATTAATGAGATTTTCTTCTGTTATGCCCGGTGTGAAGGAATGATATTGCAAACCGTTTTTTACAATGAGATTGAGAAAAAGTCTTGTGTTTTCTCTTTCGTTCATGAGGTTGCGGGTCCAGTCATAAAGAACCGGAACAGACGCAACCACCTTTAATCGCGATGATGTCTTCTTCTTAGGCATACAGGAAGAAAGCAATAGGAATGCCAGAAATAAAGTAAAAGCAAATCCTATACGCATTGCGGTCCCTGAGCCTGTCGAAGGGTTAGAACAAGCCTTTAAGCTTAGATTTTGCTGCATCTTTAGCCTTATCCTTTGCCGAATTTACAGCATCATCTGCTGCCTTTTTTGCTTTACCAAGAGTTGCATCTTCAAGTTCTTTGCGTTTTGCTTCTACCTGAGCATACAAATCGTCTATCTGTTTTTTGTAAACATTAAGCTTGTCAGAAATATCATTAAAGCTGTTAATCTGACCTAAAGCACCATTTGTATATTCATTGATTTTTTCCATCAGTTGTGCTTCAACTTTTTCTTTTATTGCCACAAGCTGATTTGACATTTCTGCGCTAAAGGCATTTATGAACTGTTTGTCTACATCTGTATCAAGATTAAGATTTATACCCTTTGATTGTGTAAAGCCAACACTTACACCAAGGCGCATGGCATTAATTTTTTCAAGGGTGTTTTCATAAATAGTATAAACAAAGGCTGGTTCAAAAGCCGGCGCAGAAAGTGCAAGCTCTGTAAAGAATCCTGTTCCTGTTAAATCAAAGCCGTCATTTTCAAAAACCTTAAGGATAAAATCGAGCTTTGTTTTAGAAGAATCAATTCCCGGTAGTCCAGGAACATCACCAAACTTGCTTGAAGGATATGCAAGAGCAAGCTTATCGCAATTGTATTTAGTTGTAACCAATGGTTCTTTAGAAGCAGAACGGGTGTCTACAGTAATTTGTGCCTTGTGGTCAATATTTAAGAAGCTTGCCGAAACATTTACCTTAGCAGGCTTTCCTGTAAGATCCATGTTGTTTGTAAGATCAAGACCATCAAATGCAAAAGCCGGACCGGAACCAGCAATCTTTTTAATCCAAAATTTTGGAGTAGAATCATTTTTATAGTAAACGGTTCTTCCTTCGGCACGGGTAATTGTGTAAGTTTTCTTTTCCTTCTTTTCTTTTTTAGGTTTGTCCTTTTTGTTGTTTTTTGCTTCCATAAGCATGTTTACTGCTTTTGTATAATATGGATAATATTTTCCAAGCAGCTGATAGATTATGGAATCAAAAGTTCCCGAAACACAGTTCTTTTCTGTATCAAGATTCAGGGAAGTAAATTTATTAATCTGTTTTTCAACAAGGCCTTTATCATTTGCAATTGCATTTTGAATCTGAGTAGCAAGACCTCCGGCTCCGTTAATATCAGACTGAACTTCATTGAGGGCTGTGTTTGCATCTTTTTTAAGAGATTCCAGATTTGTTTTAAGACTGTTTGCAGATTCAAGTGCTTCTTTAATTTTTGTAGGATTTGACTTAAGAGAATCAACATCAATATTTGCTAAAGTCTGTGCCGATTCCTGTACTGTTGCAAGCTTTGTCTTAATTTCTTCAGGCTTTGCCTTGTATTTTTCAACAAGAGCTTTTGCTTCATCCTGAACCTGTTTTGACACTTCAGGGGTCTGAAGATTATTCTGAACTTCTTTTAGAATTGTTTCTGGATTATACTGATCAAACAATCCGCTTACAGAATCCTTGAGAGTGCTCATGGCGGCATCTTTTTTAGATTCAAGAGAAAGCATAAAAGCTGATTTTTCATTTTGCTTTGCCTTCTTCTTTGCCTGCTTTGCTTTTTTCTTCTGGATTTTTGCAAGGCGCTGTGCAGAAATATCTCCGGAATATTTGCGGTCGGTATTTGTGTCAACGCCAAGAACAGAAAGTTCATTTGCAACAAAGCGTGCTTTTAAAAGCTGGTTCATGTCAAAATCAAAAGTCATCGATTCAACGCTGAAGAGATTTTTCATAGGCTGCTTTTTATTTGCAACCTGCCAGCCTTTCATGTTGAATGTTGATTTTATAAAGCTGATGTTTAAATAATCAATATCACACTTTGCTTCAAAAATACTTTCGCAGGTAGAAGTAATAACCTTGCGGGCAATAAGATTTTTTGTAAGGGTAAGTGTAATGATTACTGCAGCAATGAATGCAATTGTAACAATTAGAGGAAGCAGTTTGATTCTTCCCTTGTTCTGCTTAATTTCAAGATAGATTGTTTTTAGTCTTGCAACTTCTTTTTTCTCAAAAAGGGTATCCTTTGGAACAGTATAAAGTGCCAGATCTTTTTTGTTTTTCCCGGACTCTTTAAACAAATCCTGAACATATTTCTGATCTTCAGGAATATACAGTTTGTTTAAGAGCTTTTTATTGAGCTGCTTTTGAGTATAAGTTTTTTTGTAAATCTTTGGCAGCTTTTTAAGCGGATAAGTTTTAAGTTCCTTTGGGGCCTTTGGTGTTTTTTTTGCTTTAGGGGCTTTTGCAGGTTTTTCTTTTTTTGCAGGAACTTTTTTTTCTGCTGTTTTTTCTGGAGTATTAGTATCTTCTTTTTTCATGCCATTTCTCCTATTTTAACAATAAGTGGAAGCTTTGAAAGATAAACAACAAGCTTTGATTTTCTTACTGCAGGAGCAAGGAAGGCTCTCCAGTATTTTAAGAAAATTCTTACAAGAATATAAAGGGGTATATATGCCGCAAGAGAGAAGAGCAGGGAACCCATTACAATTGTGTTATTGAATCTTGTAAAGCCTACAAAAGGAATGTCGAGCAGCCATGAGAAGAATGGGGTGAGTTTTTCGAGATTCAGGAACCACCAGCCCATTGTGTCGAATAGAGGATCTAATACAGGTGCAAGCAATGAAAAAAGGAATGTAAATAAAATAAAAGATCCTTTGTTAATGCGCACAAAAAGAAAGAATACTGTAAGAATGTACCAGAGTGCATTTGTTTTTGGCATAAATCCCAGCATCATTCCGAGACAAACTGCATGCGCAACAGCACCCGGATGAACGTTACTGTTGAGCGCCTTAAAGAATTTAATGATTGCTTTAAGCATAAAATATCTCCTTTTTTTCTATGTATATTCTATTCCAACAATAAGCAAAATTCAATATTATATTAACAGGCGGCCCCTGAGATATTAACCCGCGGTCCCTGAGATATTAACACGGGGTCCCTGAGCCTGTCGAAGGGCAATTTGGTAGGAATTATCATGAAGAGAAGAAAAGTATTAATTTGTTTAATTGGACTGATTGTATTATCTACTGTCGGATATTTTGCCTGGGAGCATTTTTCTGCAAAAAAGACCTATATGCCTTACAGCCGCTTTTATTCTCTGGTTGAACAGAAGCAGGTTAATAGTGTTCTTATAAAAGAAGATTCAATTGAATTTTCCATCGAAGGAAAAGAATTTCAAACCGAAAATCCTCAGTCTCCTTTTTTACATGAATATCTTTTGCAAAATGATGTCAGTGTAAAAATTGAAAAAGATTCTGTAGAAATTTTTAATCTGATTTTTGATCTGCTTTTTTATGTATTTTTCTTTGGCCTGATAATTTTTGTGTTCAGAAAGTTTGTTTCACCTAACACATTCAAGGTTGTTCACAAAACTGGTGTAAAGTTTGATGATGTTGTTGGAATGGATAACCTCAAGCGCGATATGACTCAGGTTATGAAGATTATGCAAAATCCTGCGGCTTATGCTGCAAAAGGAATCCGCATGCCAAAAGGAATTTTACTCGAAGGTGAACCTGGTAACGGAAAAACTCTTTTTGCAAAGGCACTTGCGGGGGAAGCAAAAGTTAATTTTATTCCTGCCAAAGCAACCGATTTTGAGAGCATGTTCATGGCAATTGGTCCTATGAAAGTAAAACTGCTTTTTAGAAAAGCCCGCCGCCGTGCTCCATGTATAGTTTTTATTGATGAGTTTGACGGAATTGGTACAGTCCGCAATTATTCAGGCAGCGCCATTGAAACAGAAAATACAAGAATTGTTACAGCTCTCTTAAACGAGCTTGATGGTTTTGAGCCTACAAACGGTGTTCTTGTGTTAGCTGCAACAAACTCCATCCAGGCACTTGATCCGGCTCTAATCCGCCCGGGCCGTTTTGATGCACGTTTCTGTGTTCCTTATCCGGATTATAATGCGAGAGTTCAGCTTGCCGCTATGTACAGTAAGGGTAAAAATCCGGCGAGCGAATGCACCCCTGAAGCAATTGCAAAAATGACCGACGGATATTCCTGCGCAAAAATCGAATCTGTTTTGAACAGAGCCGCCCTTATTGCAGGTCAGGAAAATCGAACTGAGTTTACGCTGGATGATGTAAAAAGAGCTTCTAACGAATTATAGCATCCGCAAGTTTTGTAATCCATCCGGCCTCTTCTGTGCTTCTATCGGCAACCAGGGGAATTGTTTCTAAAAGATAATTGCCAAGTGTTATTTCAATTTTTCCATATTCGCTGCCGGCATTTATCTGGCCTTGTAAATAATCAGGCATTGTGACAGTTACTTTTACATTAGAAAGATTTTCTGCAAGTGAGCTTCCTGTAATGAAAGGAACGCAGATTGTTTTTTCATCAAAGGCTGTAACAAGATTTAAGGCTTTTGTTTTGCTGCCGTACACTTTTATAAAATAGCTGTCAGCAATGTCATCAAGCAGATAATCACGGAAGGTTCCAAAGGCTGTTTCCATAATTGCAGTTCCGTCTGTAACACGACCTGCCTGACCTTCCCGTGCATTACGTCCCTGGCCTTTCATTGTAACGCTTAAAAATCTTGTTCCCTCGCGTTCAACTGTAAGTGCAAGATTGTAGCCGCTTTCATCTATATAACCTGTTTTTAATCCATCGCAGCCTGCAAGTTTTCCAAGAAGTGGATTTGTGTTTTCCTGTGTAATTCCCATTGTGATATGTTCCGGAAGTCCGTTAGTCCAATCCTGTGGACCGTAATGGTCGCCAGGGGCCATGTTCTTTTCTTTTGGATATGTGAATGACGGAAGGCTGTGGAATCTACGCAAGGAATCCGGATGTTCAAGAATATAAAGGCGACAGAAGGCTGCCATTTCACGGGCTGTAGTTGTGTTCTGCTCGCTGTAGCCGGAACTTTCTACAAAATGCGTATGTGTGAGCCCTTTGTTCCAGGCAACTTCATTCATGCGGTTTACAAATTCTTCCATGGAACCACAGACTGCATAGGCAAGTGCATAAGCCGCATCATTCCCGGAACAGATGGAAAGCCCGAGTAAAAGTTCTTCCAGAGTAACAATCTGCCCTTTGCCCAAAAACATAAGTGAGCTGTGAGGAGGCATGTTACAGGCCCAGCATTCAGGAGGCAAAGGAATTATGTCACTGTAATTAAGGCGACCGGCAGCTACTTCCTGCTCAACAACATACATAGCAAAAAGCTTTGTCATGCTTGCAGGTGGAATAACCTGGTCGGCATTTTTTTCCCAGATTACGCAGCCGTTAGAAACATCAATTAATATTGCTGCTTCTGCTCCAATTTGTATTCCAAGATCTGGCAGCGTGTAAGGGAGAGGTTTTAGAAGCTCATCATTTTTATTTTTTTCAAATACAACAGGCTCCGCAGAAGTCAACTTATTAAAATCCGCCCTGCGCACTCCTGTAAATATAAAAAATACTGCTGCCAGAACAACTGGTAAGCTGCATGAACTAAGCGCTATGATTTTTGATTTTTTCATTACTGTTTCTTCTCAGCTGCGATTTCTTCTGCAAGTTCTTTGACTTTTTTTAAGGGGAGATCTTCTGCTTGTGCAATTTGTTCGTGTGAAAGAACATTCATTACAAGCAATTTTTTTGCTGCTTCAACTCTAGCTGCCCATTTTGCATCTTGAATACGTATTGGTTCGCACATAAAAATCCCCCTTAGAGACTCGTCTGTCTTAACTTTCTTTACAGCTAAATCAATCGTATGTGTAAAATTATCTGTGGGTCTCTTATTCTTAATATAATCAAGAAATGAACGTATTTCAATATCTGATGTATTATCTCTTCTTTTTTGCATTATTGAATTTATATAGAAAAAACTATAAAATATTCTCCAAATTATTTGTGCGTCCGTGCAGAAAAGGGCGCGCTCAGGAGGAAAAAATGAATATTTTTCGTGGTGCTTTTACAGCTTTAATTACACCGATGAATTCGGATGGATCTGTAGACTTTGAGGGCTTCCGCAAAAATGTCAAACATCAGCTCGAACAGGGCATCGATGGTCTTGTTCCTCTTGGAACCACTGCTGAAACTCCGACTCTGGATGAAAGGCCTGGTGAAGAAGAAGACAAGATTATTTCGATTGTGATGGAAGAGGTTCGTGCTTTCGAAAAATCTACAGGCAAAAAAATCCCAATCATTCTTGGAGCCGGTTCAAATAACACAAAAGATGCCGTTCATTATGTAGAACGTGCAAAGGCTGCCGGTGCAGATGCTGCTCTTGTTGTTACACCTTACTACAACAAGCCTTCAAAAGAAGGAATCTATCAGCATTTTGCAGCTGTAAGCAAGGTTGGTATTCCAATCATCGTTTACAACATTGCAGGTCGTACAGGTTTGAATATTCCGACCGACCTTCTTGCACGCATTGCAGAGCTTCCAAATATCGCCGGTGTAAAAGAGGCTAGTGGAAGCGTTGCCCAGATGATGGAAGTTATCGGCCAGATCAAAAACAAGAAGCCAGATTTTGCCGTAATGAGCGGTGACGATGGTTTGACTCTGCCTTTGATTGCAGCCGGTGGAGATGGAATTATCTCTGTTGCTTCAAACATGATTCCAGCTTTGATGCACGAGCTTGCAGCCAGCGCTCTGGACGGAGACTTTAAGAAGGCCCGCGAGATTCACTACAGACTCGCCCCATTCTTCAAAGCAGAGTTCTGCGACGGAAACCCATCTTCTATCAAGTATGCAATGAATGTTAAGGGCATGCCTGCCGGTGGCTTGAGACTGCCGCTTGTTGAAGTTAATGATGCAGCCAAGAAGCAGATTGAAGACGCAATAAAGCAGTGCAATCTGTAAAAGAGATTGCCCGGTCAAGCCGGGCGATGACAGATTGTGTCATTCTCGGGCTTGACCCGGGAATCTATTTCAAGGAGTAATATTATGAGTGAAAAAATAAAGGTTGGTGTGCTTGGTGCTACCGGTATGGTAGGCCAGCGCTATATTAAGTTGTTGGAAAACCATCCATGGTTTGAAGTTTCTTATGTTGCGGCAAGTCCACGTTCTGCAGGTAAGCCTTATTGCGAAGCTGTAAAGAACCGATGGCTCATTGGTGCCGAAATTCCTGCCGGAGTTGCAAACCTCATTGTAGAAGATGCAAACGACGAAAAGAAGGCACTTGGAAAATGTCAGTTTGTATTCTCTGCTTTGGAAATGGGCAAGGATGAAATTAAGGCACTTGAAGCCGCTTATGCTGCAGAAGGAATTCCTGTTGTTTCTAATGCTTCTGCAAACCGCTGGACAGAAGATGTTCCAATGCTGGTTCCTGAAATTAACTACAGCCACCTGGATGTTATTGCAGAACAGAAAAAGCATCACGGTTGGGACAAGGGCTTTATTGCTGTAAAACCTAATTGTTCCCTTCAGACTTACATGATGCCGCTGCACGCACTTATTCAGGCAGGCTACCCTGTAAAACGCATGATTGTTACAACTCTTCAGGCAACTTCCGGTGCCGGATACCCAGGTGTTGCTTCTTTTGATATGATTGATAACATCGTTCCATTTATTGGCGGCGAAGAAGAAAAAACAGAAAAAGAATGCCTTAAGATTCTTGGAACTGTAAAGGATGGCAAAATTGAAAATGCTTCTGCCCCAATAGTTTCTTCTACTTGTACACGCGTACCTGTAGTAGACGGACATACGGCCTGCGTTTCTCTTGAGTTTGATTTGCCTGATGACAAAAAACCAAGCCTCGAAGAAATTGAGCGCGTATGGACAAGCTACAAGTCTTTGCCACAGGAGCTTAATCTTCCTAGCGCACCGGAACATCCAATTGTTGTACGCCACGAAGAAAACCGCCCACAGCCACGCCGCGACCGCGAAACCGAAAAGGGAATGGCCTGTGTAATCGGACGCCTGCGCCCATGTAATGTATTCGATGTAAAGTTTGTTGCTTTGAGCCACAATACAAAACGCGGTGCTGCACTTGGTGGAATCTTGAATGCAGAATTGCTCAAGGCTAGAGGGTTCTTTGATTAAAAAGAATTATTAATGTGTCATTTTATATGACATATGTCTTTTCGAATTTGTTTCGAGATCTAATGTAAGGACTGTCTTATGATAGTCCTTTTTTTATGGAAAAAAAATAAAAATGTGCTATATTATATTATGGAAGGTAAGTAATATGTCATATGAAGTATTAGAACAGCAGATTCGTGCCTTGCCTGATGAGGCTCAATTAGAAATTGCGCATTATGTCAGCTATTTATATTCAATTTATAATTCTATATCAGAAAAGAAAGAGACTGCTGAAAAGATCAATACATTTTTGAAAAAGAATCCTTCTGCTTTTGCTGAATTCAATTATGTTGAAAATGTTGGTCTTGAATCAATAAGGGAGCTTACAAAGAATGATACGTGGTGAAATTTGGTGGGTTGATTTTGGAGTTCCTTTCGGAAGTGAACCTGGTTTTAAACGTCCTGCCATTATAGTTCAAAGCGATGCTTATAATCTTACTTCAATGCATACAACTATAGTGATTCCTCTATCTTCTAATCTTATCCTTTCGGACTTTCCTGGAAACATGTTATTATCTGCCAAAGATTCAGGGCTTTCAAAAGATTCTGTTATAGTAACACCACAACTAACTGTTATTGATAAGGCTAGACTTAAAGAAAAAGTTTCGGACCTTTCTGTAACGATAATGAAAGAGTGTTCTGATAACCTGAAATTAGTGTTAGATATACAGTAATAAATTAAACAAAGAAATCTTTTAATTGTAAATTCATTGCATGAGCTATTTTAGCAAGTGTTTCCAATGATGGAATTGTTCGTTTAGACTCTATATAAAACAGATGGCTCCTTGAAATTCCAGATTCTACAGAAAGTTTTAATATTGATATCTGTTTTTCTTTTCTGAGTTTCTTCATTTTTTCAATAACAGTTTGAACTTCTTTGTCCATATTGAATACTTGCTCTAAGAATAGAGTAGTGATATACTTTAATTGTAAAAACTCTAAATTTAGAGTTGGTAAAAAAGGAGATAATTGATGAAAAAGGTGTTAATTATTTTTTCGATCTTACTTTGTTTTAGTATTGTATATGCTCAAGAAAGTGCAGATGATTATATATCAAAGATAAAAGAGTGTTCTCAAAAAATAAGCGAGCTTGAACTTGAAAAAACTAAAAGTAAGCAAACGAGAACAGCTGAATTAGAAAACGAAAAAAAACAGAAATTACAGGACATTGAGAAATTAATTCAAGGAGCAAGAGAAAGAGATGTAGCTTTTCAAGAAAGAAAAGATAATGAAAGAAAAACTATTGAAGAAAATTTTAAAACCAATTCTAAACTAGAATTAGAAAAACTTGATACAGAATATGATGCTAAAATATCTAATGAAAAAGAAACTCAGAAAAATCTAGTTCAGATTTTACGAAATAAAAAGTTTGTCGTTCCCGATACTGATACACAGGTTTCGATTTCTTCTTTTAATAAGAATGCAATGCCTGCTTATTGGCCTGTTACAGTAAAATCTCAAAAAAGTACTCTAAATTTTGGGTATAAAGGAAACCTTGAAATTGCAGATGATGAATCAGATGAACGTTTTTGGGAAATTAATAACAACAAGAATACTGCAACAGCACAAATAGATTATATGGTTGAAGTTGATGATACGTATACGAAGTTCAAGAAGAAAGTTATAGCTATTAGGTTATATTTGAATTTAAAAGATGGCGAGGAAGAAAAGCATCCTGTTATTTATAGGTATTCCAATTTAAATATGTATGAGAATTCTGATGGATTTGAGAATGAACAGGTTTCCGAAATTAAAAAAGAGAAGAATGAAGTAAAAACAGATGTAAAATCAACAGCTAAAACAGAAACAAAGGCAAATGCTTCTGTGAGTACAAAATATAAGGAAATAGAAGTGGATGTAACATCTGGAGGGCATATAGCTTGTGAAATTCTTTCATGGACGTTTGGAGCTACGTCTACGATAGCTGGAACAGCTTTGTTACCGGTGGGATTGGCTAGTGATGATGAAACATTGGCCATTGCTGGTGGTTGTTGTTTAGGTGGAGGCATGTTATTAATGTTAGCAGTGGCACTGCCTCTATCATTAACCCATAAATATGAAACAAAGAAAGAGCCTGTTTCTAAAGTTCAGAATAATCCTGTCCTTAAGCATGTTTCAATCGGTTTTAATTCAATAGGTGTTACTTTTAAGTTTTAATTATAACTGTACCTACAGTTTAATTATATAAAATTTTGGAGGATTTTATGAAAAAAATTATTTGTTTTGTGGTATTAGCTGCAATATGTTTTATGGGTTTCGCACAAGAATCGTTGGGAGATTTTCTTGATGCTATAAATGAAATTAATAAACAAAAGATTGAGTTACAAAGTTCATTAAATCAAGAATATGATACTGAGGTTTATAGAATTCAAAAAGCAGCACAGGAAGAATTAGCTAGTATTTCAAGACTTGAAAAAGCTCGATATGAGGATGATGATGATTTTAATAAACGTATAAATGAACTTATTGAAGAGACCTCAAAAAAAATGGATAACGAATTACGCGTTTTAAAAAATAAAACCGAGAATGATAGCAAAGGAAAAGCAATTGATTTAGAAACGAAGAAAAAAGATTTGATTGCTAAAATGGAGCAGAAGGAATTTGTTTATTATGGAGATAGTGTTAGTGTTTCTTTCGGAGAATTCAAAAGAACAGAAAAATACTGGCCTGTTACTATAAAGAGTCTTGAGGATCAGTTGAATTATACAGGTTCTTTTGAATATGAACTTGATAAGGCCTTTTCTATCAAGGAACAGTTTGAAGCAATTGATGAATTAATAGCAGATAATTTATTAACTGCAGAAATTCATTTTAGGGTAGTTAATAGAGGCCTGAACTCAAATTTATATCAGAAGGAAGTTCAAAAAGTTGTGCTTTTTGGACCTAATAATGATGTCCTTAGAACTTATATCGTAAATCAGGTTGTTGATACATTTAATTTGTATGAGACTGTTTATGAAGAAAGTTCTGTTTATAAATAATTCGATAAGCATATAAAATCAGAGGACAATCTTTATTAAAAAGGTTGTCCTTTTTTTATATTCAAAAAAGACTTTCTGTGTTATTATGTAAACATCTTAGAATAATAAAGGTATATATATGCATATTTCCAAAAATCTTAAATTTATTTGTGAACCAAAGGATTTTTCCGGTGTAAAAAAAATCGCCCGCAAGGTTTGTAATGATGTAAAACTTGTATTTGGATTTGATCCGGAGTTTATTGAAGCTAGTGTTCAGGACAATTTTTCGGCCCCAGGACCATGCCTGATTTTTGGAACGGCAGCAACTTCTCCTTTGCTTAAAAAATATCTTGGTGAAGATAATATTGGAAAGCGCGAAGTTTACACCTTTACCGTAGAAGGAGATAAAATCATAATTGCCGGAAGCGACAAGCGCGGTGTTATTTATGGACTCTTTCATTTTTCAGAATTGCTTGGAGTTTCTCCCCTTGTAAACTGGTGCGGAATTCTTCCCCAGAAAAAAAAGACTTTTGATCTTGAAGACTGCATTTATATTTCGCCGGAGCCATCTGTTCGTTTCCGAGGATTTTTTATTAACGATGAATGGCCTGCATTTGGTAACTGGTCAAATCACAACTTTGGCGGTGTAAATGCAAAAATGTACGAAAATGTTTTTGAGCTGCTTCTGCGCTTAAAAGGAAATTATCTTTGGCCTGCAATGTGGGCAAGCCGATTCAGCGACGATGGCCCGGGACTTGAAAATGCAGAGCTTGCCGATGAACTTGGTGTTATAATGGGTGCAAGTCATCATGAACCATGCTGCAGGGCAGGAGAAGAATACCGCTATTTACGTGGTCCTGATTCTATTTATGGTGATGCCTGGAATTTCCGCAGCAACGAAAAAGGAATTACAAAGTTCTGGGAAGATGGCTTAAAGCGCAACGGACGTTTTGAAAATGTAATTACCGTTGGTATGCGTGGCGAAGCAGATACTGCAATTATGAAAAACGCAACCCTGGCCGATAATATCAATTTACTTCGTGATGTTCTTAAAACCCAAAATCGTCTTATCCGCGAAAATGTAAATGATGATCTTATGAAGGTTCCGCGAATGCTTGCTTTGTACAAAGAAGTTGAACCATACTTCTACGGAGACAAGCATACAAAAGGTTTGATGGGGGACCCTGAGCTTGAAGGCGTAACTCTTATGCTCTGCGATGATAATCACGGAAATCTTCGCACTGTTCCAACCGAAAAAATGCGTGACCACAAAGGCGGCTACGGAATGTACTACCACTTTGATTATCATGGCTGGCCATACAGTTACGAATGGCTCAATACAAATTATCTTCCAAAGGTAAAGGAACAGATGACAGCCGCTTACGATTTTGGAATTCGTGATTTGTGGATTGTAAACGTGGGCGACATAATGACAAATGAATTCCCGCTTTCTTACTTTTTAAATCTTGCCTATGATTACGAAAAATATTCTGCCCTTGAATACACAACACAAGGTTATACTGCAGATTGGATTGAGCAGCAGTTCCCTGAATTAAATCACAAACAGAAAGCTTCAATTAATTATATAATGAATACATACACAAGGCTTGCCAATATGCGCCGTACTGAATGTGTCTGGCCGGAGACCTTTGCTCCTGTAAGCTTTGGTGAAAGTGAAAATATTCTTTTGCTTGCTGATCGTGTTCTTAAGGAATGCGAAAAACTCAAAGAAGAAATTTCTAAAAAAGATTATCCGGGATTTTTTGCCCAGGTTTATTTCCCTGCCTGCGGAACAATGAATATTCTTAAAATGCAGTTGTTAGCCGGACTTAACAAATGGAGCGCAGCTTATAATTTGTATGCCGCAAATGCTTATGGAGATCAGGTTTTGGCTTGCCTTGATTTTGATAAAAAACTTGTTGATGAATGCGACAAGGTAGACGGTGGCCGCTGGTATGCCATGGGCTGGTCTGAGCATTTTGGATTTAAAAACTGGAACGAAGAAAAAAATCAGTATCCTGTTATTGCAAGACCTGTTGAGCCTCGTAAGGGACGCTTGTGTGTATGGGTAGAAGGAAACGATTTAGTTACATCCGGCGGCGACTGGACACGTATACCATTAAATTGCGACAATTTTAAGAATCCTTCTGTAGAAAGCACAAGAATCTTTGTTGCAAGTGCAAACAAAAAAATGACTCCATACGAAATCAATATTGAGGGTGGAGAAGAATGGCTTTCTTATACTGTAAAAAAAGACAAAACTCTTTTAATAGATTCAATTATTCTTAAGATTGACCGCTCAAAGCTCATACTTGCTCAGAATAAAAAAGCTCTTCTCAAAATTACAGGAGACGGCGGTCCCGCCTGCAGAATCCGAGTTGATGTAAATATTGACGCTCAGGTTCCAAATCTTAATTACGACAAGGGCACTTTCATCCAGACTTCAAATTATGTTTCTATGGAAGCGGCTCATTTTGTTGCAAAAGAGGACGGACTTTGGAAAAATCAGACTACGAAGTTTGTTGAATTGCCTGGTTATGGAAAAACTCTTTCTGCTGTAAAAGCTTATCCTGTAATTGCAGAATATCCAAAAGGAAAGAATGCTCCTTACCTTGAGTATAAGTTTGTTGCAAGCAGTGAAGGTGTAAAGCAGTTTGATTTTTATTTAAATCCTTCGAATCCTGCATATAAAGATAATAAGCTTGCCTTTATTGCAGAGGTTAACGGTGACAAAATAAAGAAAGATCTTGTTGATGAAAAAACATTTGCTGTCGGTGATAATCAGTTTGCCTGGGGAAATGATATTACAAATAATATCCGCATAAGCAGTGTTTACGCCGATTGTCGCCAAGGATTAAATATCCTGCGTTTTTACCCTGTTACACCAAATATTGTATTGGAAAAAATTGTTGTTCATAACGCAAATGAACCATTCCCATATTCATACCTTGGTGCACCGGAAAGTTATTTCATAAGATAGATTGTCGGGTCAAGCCCGACAATGACAATTTGCATGTCATTCTCGGGCTTGACCCGGGAATCTTTTATTTCTTCGCCACTATAATCATTGTTCGTAAATTTTCATCATACGGCGATAAATCAAAATCGCCGTAGGCCTGTGCACTTGAAAAACCGCATTCCAAAAGCCGCGCACATAAATCACTTGCAGAATAAAGACGCTGTACAAATTCATGGTCTACTTTTTTGCCTGAGTCGTCGCATAAAACCCAGCGGGAACGAAGACCTTCCCAGGCCCCAACTATGCTGAATTCTGTATGAACATGCCAGCCGGCTCTGTCAAAATCTTCGCCCTTTGTAAAATACATGATTGCACTTTCGCGGCTGGTGCATTCCAGAATAAAAGTTCCACCCGGGCGCAGAGACTCTGCAATATTTTTTAAAATCATCATATCTTCTTCAATCGTATCGCAGTAGCCGAAGGATGTATAAAGATTTACAGCACAGTCATATTTCTTTTCGCTTTTAAAAGTTCGTAAATCGGCATTTATAAGTTTAAGAGGGACTTCTTCTGCTGCGGCGCTTTCTTTTGCAGCATCAAGTTCTGCCTGAATAATATCTACGCCTGTTACATCAAGACCAAGTAATGCAAGTTCTACGCTTATTCGACCAAGCCCACAGCCTGCATCAAGAACAGAGTCTCCCGGCTCAAGTTTTGCAATTTTCATTACATATTCAGCAACATCGGGAGCTTCGGCCCAGCGGGCATCATCAAACATTATTGGAGCAAAATTAATCCAGAAGTTTTCTTTTTCAAACCATTCGCTCTTCATATGAAAATCTCTTTTTACTATTGTACCTGGCCTGCAGCAGTGCGGCTTCTTTTTGCAAGTTCCACTGCATCTACTGCGGTAAAAATTTCTGCAGAATGATTAAAGGCTTCTACGGCACGTTCTTTTTCACCAGGAGTAGGGGAACCCTTTATTAAAATAAGTCCAACTGCGTAATAATCTGTTCCAAGCGCCAGAGAATTTTCAGCAGCACGGTCGTAAAAAATAGCCTCTTCCATAGCCTTTAAGGCCTCTTCTTTGTTGCCAGCAAGAGAACGGGCTTGAGCAGCCTTGTACCAGCTTATTCCAATTTCAGAAAGATAGCGGTTATCGGTAAATTCTTTTGCAGCAGCAGTATAAGACTTGTCTGCCTCAAGATAATCTTTTTTGAGCTTGTAAGCATCTCCCTGAGCAAGAGTAAACTGTGCTTCATAATAAGGATCACCCTTTACGTCTTTTTTATTGTTTTCAAGTTTTGTAAGAAGGGCATCAGAATTTACTTTTGAGTTTTCATCAAGATTACCTTTTGCAGTTTCAATTCTAACTTCATTTAAAGCAACAAGTGCCTGCTGTTTTTTAGGATCCACGCAGTTTTTTACAAAGCCCTGTGCAAATCCAACATATCGTTCTGCTGTTTCAATATCAGGAGGATTTACAGAAAGGGAAAGGCTGCAGCGAGCAAGAGAAGCCGCTGTAAGTAAATCATAATTATCAATTGACATTGCCTGATTTTCTGCAGCAGAAAGGAAGAACCCGGCTTTGTCAAAATCTCCGCTAAGAATACAGGCGTTTGCAGATTCAATCATTTCGGCTGCGCTGGAATAAATTGTAGAAACCTGCATGGAGCGTTTAGGGGCAGAGGAGCAGGCTGTAAGTATAAGAAGTGCAGATGCTATAACAAGGCCCTTCGACAAGCTCAGGGGCCACGGATTATTGATTCTCTTTTTCATTAGAAACTCTCCTCTCTAAGCTTTGGTGTGGCGGCCTGCTGTTCTGAGCGTTCCGGTACACCTTTTTTCAAAATAGGATTATTCTTCAAGCCTACCATAACATCCTGAACCTGTTTGAGCAGTGTCTGAACTTGTGCAAGCAGAATTGAAACCTGAGGCATTTCGCTGTCAAGAGAGCCGGAGATTCCATTCAAATCCTGAATTGTTTTATCCAGGGCAGTGTACAGTTTGTCAAAGGTTCCTTTGCTTTCTTCTGTTTCGAGCAGTTTTGGAACAAGTCCCTGAGGATCTGCAGTAAGATTACTGATGTCTGTTGTTATATTATTAACATCACCAAGAATAGTGTTGAGTGAATCTACAGTTGTGTTCAGGTCATCAATGATTTTAGCCATAGGTATAGATTTGTCTCCTGCAAGCAGGGCACTAACCTGACGAAGAATATCATTAACTTCATTGATAGTTTTGGCAAGAGGAATTTCTTCGTTACCTGCAACTAACTGATTTATCTGCTGAACAAGTTCATCAATATGATTTACAAGACTTGTTGCAGAAGCAATGATTGTATTGAGAGTATCATTTGATTCTGGGATGACAACTTTTCCATCTTTGATAAGTTCTTTTGCTTCTGCTGTAGCCTTTTCCGGAATGTAAGAATCATCATCGATAATTTTTGAAGAATTTCCAGGATAAAAAACAAAAGAGGAACCAAGTCCAATAGGGCTTACAGAAAGCTCAACAATTGAACCTTCAGAAACTCTGTCTATATATTCATCAAGAACATAAAAATGAACGACTACATTATCATCATCACCAAGATTAATTTTTTTTACTTTACCAATTCCAAAGCCTTTATATTGCAAAGACATTCCTTCGCTCACACTGTTTGCAGAAGAAACCTTTGTGTAATAGTTGTGTTTCTTTACAAACCACTTTTGAGTGGAAGCAATGAGAAATGCAATTAAAATAAGAGTGGCAATTGCTATTATACTTAGCGCTCCTACAATCTGGTCGGCATACTTGATTTTAAATTTCATCGTAATCCTCTTGGTAATCCTGATAAGGGTCGTTTAATAAAATTTTATCAACGATTGTTCCTTTCGCAAAATAATATTTATCATTTTGAAAAGCATTAATAAATGCGTAGTCGTGACTAACATAAATAAGAGTGTGTCCCTGAGAGCAAAAGTCTGTAAGGATTTTAATAATGTGCATTGCTGTTTTTTCATCAAGAGATTCTGTTGGTTCATCCAAAAAGAGAATTTCCGGTTTGCAGATGAGTGCGCGCGCAAGTGCAATTCGTTTTTGTTCACCTGTAGAAAGGGCAGCAGGACGAAGAGAAAGTGGTTTATGAAAGTCTACAAGTTGGGCAACTTCTTTAATTCGTTCATCAAGTTCTTCTGGAGCAAGGTCTGGAAAATGAAGTTTTAGCGGGAGCTCCAGATTTTGATACAAGCTCTGGTTTGCCCAAAGTGCTGAATTTTGAAACATAAAAGCCATTTTTTTTCTGAAGGCCAGATTGTCTTTAGAGTTCATGCTGGAAATTTCTTTGCCTTCATACAAAACTTTTCCACGGCTGGGAACAATAACTCCTGAGATGAGTTTTAATGCAGTAGATTTTCCGCCGCCAGGTTCTCCAAGAAATGCAGTTACCGAACCTTTTTCGATTGTTAAAGAAACATCGTTTATTACAGGGTTGAGACCATCATAAAAGCAGGTATTTTGCATTTCAAGAATCGCCATAATATTTCCTTAAAAGATATATGTAACGACGGTTATGAAAACATAAGCCAGAATTAAATATACAAATGATTTTGAAACAGCCTTCAAACCAGCCATAGGGATTTCTGTGGAAGCTCGTCCTGTAGAAAATCCGTACAAGGTAGCGCAGCCGGAAATTATCATTCCAAAAACTAAACTTTTTATTACCGAAATTGCAATTGTTTTAATTGAAAGTGCTGTAAAGAGATTTCTGAAATATTCGCCTATCTGTGTGGTGGAAATAAACTGAATTGCAAGGGAAGGGGCAAGCAGACCGAAAATTGAAAAATAAAGATTGAGGAAGAAAACTGAAAATGTTACACCCAAAAAACGTGGAGCCGCAAGATGAACAATAGGGTCAATTCCTACCGAAATATAAGCTTCGATTTCCTGATTAACTACCATGGTACTTATTTCTGTTGCAATGGCAGTTGCAGAACGGGCTGTAACAATAAAGGCAACAAGAAGAGGTCCCAGTTCTTTGGTTACAATAATTACAAGAAGATCATATGTAAGCTTTGCCTGACCAATAGAAGCCAGAAAAGTTGTTCCCATAAAAACTACAGCAGTTCCAATTACAACAGCAAGAATTGCGCAGATAGGAAGAGCTTCTACATAAGTAAAGAGCAGCTGCATAATTAAAATCTTGCGGGCGGTTTTTCCGCGGGTTGTAAACAAAAGAGAAGCAGTTATAAGTTTACCAAGATATCCTAGTGAGTAGAAAAAATTAGAGATAGATGTTCTTATATTTTGACCAAATTCTTTAACCATTTTGTTATATTCTTTTCCTATTATATTATCGGCAAAAAGAGCTTATTTGCGCACTGTGAAAGGCCAAAATTCTCCCACTTATTGCTTTTTTTATTCAATGGGGTTAAAATTAAAGCAAATTGTAAGCCTGCGTTGCGGGCCTTGATTATAAATGTTCTGGAGGATGATATGTCTCTTAAGAAAACATATTCCGCTGATGGAAAAAAGTGTACTGTAGTTTTTAATGTTAATGCAAATGCCGCTGCTGGTGCTGAAAAAATCTATCTTGTAGGAGATTTCAACAGCTGGGACGAAACCTCTATCCCTATGAAAAAAGGTCCTGATGGTTCTTTTTCTGTAAAAAAACAGCTTGATACAAATAAAGAATATCAATTCCGCTATCTTCTGGATGGCAAAGCCTGGATTAACGACTGGAAAGCCGACAAATATGTCCGCTCTGAGTTCGCCAACGACGATAACTCTGTAGTAGACACCTCTGTCCCAAAGGCAAGTAAGGCTTCCAAAAAACCAGCCCCTAAATCTGCTTCAAAAACCGCCGACAAGAAACCGGCTGCAAAAAAGGCTTCAGGATCAACATCTAAAAAAACTGCAAAAAAATAAATGAATACATTAAAAAAATAGCGGGAGGGAGTGGTTGCAGATTTCAAAAACGCTCTACAGTGCGGCCGCAAGGCGGCCATGTATATAATTACAAGGCACTGTAGCGCGTAGCGGGCGAGCCCGCGATTTTGCAAATCTGCAGACACGACCGGTAGCTATTTTTTTTATATATATTGACTATTTTGCAGTTTTTTTATATATTTATATCTACTTATTCCCCGATTGTGTAATGGTAGCACTTCAGATTCTGGTTCTGACTGTGGGGGTTCGAATCCTCCTTGGGGAACTCAGACTGAACCTGTAAAAAGGTTCAGTTTTTTTTTGCGAGAATACTCGCTGCGAGTTTTTCTAAATTAAGGCTCCTTCGAATATCGGTTTAGTTCATCGCCCTCTCAAGGCGGAGAGACGGGTTCGACTCCCGTAGGAGCTAAAAAATCATCGGACGCTGAGAAGACAGAAAAATGAAAAAATTACTAATTGCATTATTCATTTCGTGTTTTCTTATTGCTGCACTTTCAGCTGCAAATCTTTCTGTTTCAAAAGATAAACTTTTCCCAATAGAAACCGAAGTTGTAAACCGCACGGCAACAACCTATTTTGTTTATGCCGGAATAGATTCTGTCGAAATTATCAATGCAAATCAAAAACTTCAGAAAACAAGGCTCAAAAAAAATGAGTACACTTATGATAAGGCTACAGCCTGCATCAGGTTTAAAAAAGAACTGCCTTATGAAAACTGTATTGTAAAGGTTAAAGGTCTTCCGACAATTCCATATTCCTGCTATCTAAAGGATTTTGACGGTACAAAAAGCGAACTCCTTGTAATTCTAAACAATCTTACCGCAGTAGAAAAAAAGGATTACGTATACGATCCAAAAACAAAGCTTATAGTTTTCCGCCCGGATATTGATATAAGTAATACAAGCTATTACATGGTTTATTATGTTCAGACAGGAAACGGCGTAGTCTCAAAAACAATCTCAAACGATTTTAATGACACAATTGCAGAACTTCACGCAAGACATAATCAGCAGCTTTTTGGTGGTCCTCTTGTAATTTATAAAGACCGCACCGGAGTTCCTCTTTTTAAAGTTGCACAGGAAGTTGGCTTCAAGCTTAATTTATGGCCACCACGAGCCTGTACAATCTGCGAAACTTACGAAAACAATAGAAAGAATGTTACTGTTTTGTGTTACTACCGGGACAGATACATAGAATGCACAGAAAATAAGACAATCGAATATAGATATTGAAAAAATCAACTTTTTTACCGATAATTTAATATATGGTTGAAAGTGATACAAAAAGCTCTTTTGACAGACTGGTAGCGGGACTTAATGCCGAAGACCGTCTTGCAATGTTAAACAGAATCAATCAAATGGATACTCAACCCGTGCAATTATCTGCAGAAAGTGTAGATAAAGAGCAGAATATAAGTTTGCATAAGAAACTTCAGAACGAATCATTTATTTATAAATTTGTTTTGTGGCTGCGTGCACTCTTTGATAAAAAAACTGTGGAGCAATTATACAGTCAGGATCTTCTTGCAAACATTGCAAAAAAAATAAACAACCGTTTTCCTGGAACAATCAATCATAAAATAAAATCTCTCGATTACATTTTTTATGAGCGCCTTCTAACAATAAAAGAAGCTGCTGATTTTTTTAAAGTTTATTTTACCTACGTAGAAGAAAATCCGGGGGACTTTTATGTATTCTTAAGTTCTTTTGTTGCCCCTGAACTTGCCGAAAAAATCAATGCCCAGGCAGATCCTTTTATTTTTCCTTTTTCAAAACCAATTACACCAGATTTACGAACGGACCTGGCTAAAAAACTTGATGATATCCTTTCGAATATGGATCGGGATACAAAAAGCAATATGTATTCGGCAGTATCTCAGACAAACTGGCTGTATAAGTTCAGCAGTCTTCAATACATTCATTTTATTTCACAATTTACAAATATATCAGGAGATTCCTTTACCTGTCCCTACAGTAATGCGTCATTGGATTACAATGAACTTGCAGCTGTTTTTTCATGTATTCAGCCAATTCAAAATGAAGTTCTTGAAGCCCTCTTTCTTTTTTCGCAGCGTAAGCATCTTACTACAAATGCCCAGGATAAAGATATTGAAAAGGCTGTAAAGGAATTTATGGTTAAGGCGCTTGCTTTCTTTGGTACAATTCAGTCTTTTTCGAATAATGTTCCTATTAAAAATCTTGGCCGTGTCCTTAATTCTGATTTTGACTGGCAGCCGCCGAATATGGAAGGGGCAGAGGCCTGGTTCCCAAGCTTCAGGGCTCAGTGGCGAAAAATTCAGGATATCCGCTGGAATGATTTTGCACGTGAACAGAAAAAGCAGATGCTGAGTGAAAACTTAAAAACCGATTTTGATCTTGATGAATTTCCTGTAATGGAGTTCAGACCCTGGCTTAAACTGTGGAACCGTATTCCTTTTAATTATGAACTTACCGGCGGATTTTTGTCCTGGTTCTGTACCGAAAAATATGACAAAGTAATTCAGGATTTGAACGTAGTTGCAATGGAAGGTGTTTTTTACAAGAGCGAAAATCGTTCTGAATATTCTGAAGGTTTGAATAATTTTTCAAATGCAAATAATTTAATGCTGGATTTATTACGTAAGCTTTCTCCCGAAGGTGAATACGGAAGACTCTTTGATGATTTTGCGACAAACCGCGTTCATACTTTTCAGGTTCAAAGTCAAATTGAGTCTATGATGGAGCAGATTGAAAATACCACAAAAGAAGCAATTTCTCTCTTTGGCAAAGGGGCTCGTACAATTGAGCGTGTTTTCTACGGATTTTTTGAAGAGCAGAAAGATGGTATTCACGAGCCTTTACAGAATATCACAACAATCAGAGGTCGTGATAACAGGCGCTTTGTTGATTCTCTTATGTCAATCAGACAATTACTTAAAAAGGTTCTTTCTTATATTGCAGAATTAGAGCCTATTGATTCTATAAGGAACTAGCTGTTAGAAAATATCCTTATAAGGATCCTTCAGGTATTCAATAAATGCGTCTCTTTCTATAGTCATTTCTTTTTGAGAAGGCAAGAAATCATATTTAAACGAAAGTTGATTTATTGATTTTACAGCATCACCGTCGTTCTGAATTATAAGATTAAAATATTCACTTTTAAAAACATCACTGTCAATTTCGATTTGCTGTTCAGAAGTTTCGATTTTTGTAATTACCCACTTTTTCTTTTTGAAGGTTAGGGTAAAGGTGTCTTTATTTTTTGTAACATAAATATCGTTGTTTGTGCCTTCTGTATGAAGGGTATAATATTCAACGCTGTGAACAGATTTGTCGCCTTTGTGTAAGCTTATGCCCCCTTCCTGGGTAAGGATTTCCGGATTGTCTTTGTTTTTCTTAAGGTCTATGTATTCATCAATCTGTTTGCCGTCTACCTTAATATTTGTAACTCCGTAAAGTCCAACCTTTGAAAGCATAGAAGGATTTGTGACCATTACAAAAAACTTTGCAGGCTTTTGATAGCCGCCGTCTCCTCCGCCAGAAGACATGCGCTGCTTACTGATTACATATACGTTGCTGATGGCGTCGATATATCTGTTTGCAGAACGGCCTTCGGTAAAGGATTGTAGCAGGGTGATGTCCATAGTATTCAGGCCTTTGAAAAATGTCTGGATTGTCTGAAGGGAAGTAAGGCCTTTTGTTGTGTAATCGTTAAGATAATTGTTATAAGAACTGCGTGCATAAAGAATGGCAAAAACTAATACAAACAGGGCTGTAATAAAGGCAGTGGTATTTCGTCTTAAAGTTCGCTTTGTATTTACTTTTGACGCCTGCAGTTTTTGATATGATTTTACTTTTTCTTCAAATGCTTCGTCTGAAAGTTTTGAAGAGATATTGTTTCTTGCATTTGCAAGAAGCTCAAGCGGAAAGTCTTTTGCGGGAAGCAAATCTTCGCTTTTTTTGCCTTTTGCTTTTTTGCCGGGGATATTTACAGAATTTGAGTTTAATTTAAGGCCCTTATTTACGGCAGCAGCAAGTTCTGTATTTATTCCATTTACGCTAAGCTCCAGGGGAAGGAATTTTTTATCAAGGATATCTGCGTTTCTTGTAACGTTGTTTGCAGCAGGGTAGGCATATCTTCCTGTAAGCATTTTGTAGGCTACACTTGAACGTAAAAAACAGATTGCAGGAAGTCCGTGAAGAGAGGGGTTTACCCAGCAATTGTGGATGTCGGCCTGTTCAAGTTCTGTAAGCCCTGCAATTGAATATTTAAATAAATCCTGAGGTAAGAAAAGTAACTGTAACTTCTGGTTCGATTTTTTTGAAGAATCGATTCCATCTATTAGAATACCGCCGCTGCCATTTAAGGGGAGATCAACTTCGTCCTTTGCAGCCTGAGTAAGAATTGTACATACTGCAAGGGAAGCAAGGTACATGTTGTCTTTGTCTTGGGTAGAAGCTTCCTGCCTTCCTGATTTTTCGTAAAGCTCTGCAAGAGTTTTTGCGTTTTTGGAAAGAGGATTTTTGCCACAGTAAAAAACAATTCTTTCATCATTGTCCGGAACTTCAAAGGATTTTATATCTGCAAAGCTCCAGTTTTCAAATGAAAAATGCAGTGGCTCCTTGTCGTTTGAATCACAGGTTGCAAGAATTCCGCTTTGAGTAACAATCGTATTAAAATTTGTTTTTCCAAATTTGTACTCATCAAGTCCGGAAGAAAGCCTGATTTCATTATCAGCAATAGACACTACATTTTTCATTTTAGCTCCTAACCCTTAAACAAGCTCAGGGATCCTGCTATCGTTTTCCGTCGGCACTGTAAAGATAGTCAAAGTATTCCATCTTTGTGCTCAGTGTTGCAGGATAATCCTTTATGTTATTTTTGTAAGATTCCATACTCTTCCAGAATGTGTAGAATTCCGGATCCTTGTTATAGGCTTCGGCATAAATGCGTGCTGCTTCGGCATCGGCATTACCTTTGATTTCCTCAGATTTACGGTAGGCTTCAGAAGCAATAGTACGCTTATCGCTTTCAAGACGTCCAAGCCATTCTGCTTTTTTACCTTCACCCAGAGAACGGTAAGCCTGTGCTACCTGGTTACGATCTTTAATCATAGAGTTGTAAACAGATTCATTAAGTTCATCAGAGTATTTTACCTGGCGAGGTACAATATCGATAAGCTCAATTCCAAAGCCTGAAATTTCTGCGCGTGCTTTTTCTGCCATCTGTTTACAAAGAATATTACGACCCTTTGTTACAACTTCGTTTGTTGTATCAGCATTTACAAGATTGTTAATTTCAACTGTTTCGTCATCAGTCTGTTCTTCCTGTTTTGTTTCGTTGATTATGTTTGAAGAACGGACAATTTCGCTCATGCGGTTTTGTGTAATTACAGTACGACATGAAGAGTCAATAATATCAGACAACTTGTTGTAAGAGTTTGCAAGAGTCTGGAAATTCTTATAGAAAGCTTCAGGATCTGTAATGCGCCAGCGTGAAGTAGTATCTACAATAATATACTGATTTTCCTTTGTAGGAATGCGCTGTTCGTCGCCATCCAGAGAAAGAATAAGCTTTGGATATTCAATTACATGATCAAGGAATGGAACCTTAAAGTGAAGTCCTGCATCAGTGTGTGATGCAACTATTTTGCTAAAGCGGGTTACTACAACCTGAGTACCTTCATTTACAATATAGAATGGTCCTGCTGCAAGGAAGAGAATCACAAGAATTACAATTGTTATAAGCCAGCCTATAAATTTTTTCATTGCTTTACTCATTTTCTATTCCTCCTTAGTCCTTAAGATTTTTTACAGGAACAAGATTTTCAAGTTCGCTGTCGATGAGGGTAGGCTTTGTTTCGCTGCCAAAAATCTCATCCATTGTTTCAAGATAAATACGTTCTTTTGTTACTTTTGGAGAACGTCTATATTCGTCGTAAACTGCATTGAATCGGGCAACATCACCTTTTGCCATGTTTACACGTTCTGCAGCATAACCTTCGGCAACCTGAATCTGACGGTCAGCTTCACCCTGAGCCTTAGGAATCTCGGCATTGTAAGCTTCCTTACCTTCGTTTATAAAACGCTTCATGTCCTGGCTTGCCTTGTTTACGTCTTCAAAAGCAGCCTGAACTTCTGCAGGAGGAACAACGTTTTGTAACTGAACTGTAGTTACTTTAATACCAAGTCCAAGAGTTTTGTACTGTTCGTTCATCATTTCTTGAGCTTTGTCCTGGATTACAGAACGTTCAGAACTCATTACGGCAAGAATGGCACGGTCTCCAACAAGAGTGTTGATTACAGAACGGGAAATATCGCGGATTGTCTGTTCTTTTTCGTAAACACAGAAAAGCCACTGATATGGATCTTCAACCTTGTACTGAATAATCCATTCAACATCTACAATGTTCAGGTCGCCTGTAAGCATTTCTGATTCTTCGTAAATGTTGTTTTTATATTCATTATTACGGCCTGATTTTACAGTTTTAAATCCAAACTGTTCTGCACGAACCGTAGAAATATCTACGTTATAGTTTTTATCAATTCCAAAAGGAAGTTTTGCATGAAGACCTGGTCCAAGAGTTGTTGTATATTTACCAAACCTTGTGATTACTGCATTTTCAGTTTCGTCAACAATGTAAAAACTTGAAAATCCTGCTACAACTAAGAGTACAAGGATAATCAGCCCAATAAAGAAAGATGGTTTAATAAAACGGCGCTTTTTTGCCGGTTTAATGTTTTCATCTGCCATTTTTCATCTCCTAAGATATATAGTATACTTTAAAAGATAATGACAAAATTAAAAAAAAACAACAAAAAATGCTTATAATGGGTTATAATATTAAATATGGAAAAGAAAATTAACGAACGAAAATCATTGCTGCGTGAAGCAGAAAAAGTAGCTCCTAAGAAGCCTCGAAATCAGAATGAAGAACCGGATGAGTTTGAAGATGAAGAAGAGGTAGAATATAAACCTGTGAAAAGAGCTCGCAGAACATCTGCTTTTTCAGGTATCCTCACAAAAATCATCATTATTTTGATTTTGATAATTATTATTCTTGGCGCCGGCTACTATGTTTTTACAAAAAAAATGGAACCAAAAAAAGAAGTGAGTCTCCTTATTGTGCAAAATCAGCTTTCGTATTGCCAGGAGCTTGTTACTATTAAATATCGTTACAGTGATATTCTTTCTATTAAAAAATCCCTTGGTTTTTCAAAGAGTTATTCAATTATAAAATACTCGGGAATTATTCGTATAGGAATTCCTGATTTATCATTGTGCGATATTGAAGTTACAAACGAGGGCAAGACTCTTAATATTAAGCTCCCGGATGTTGAGATTTTAGGAAACGATATTACTTCGCAGGAAGTGTTTGATGAATCACACAGTCTTTTTGTTCCGGTTTCACTTGATGAAGCTTTTGCCGAAATTCAACGTGCTAAAGATAATACACTTGAAGAGCTTGTAGATGAAGGCATTATGAAAGAAGCCCGCGAGAACGCCAAGAAAGTAATTCAGCAGATAATGATGTCGGCAGGCTTTGAGGAAGTTATTGTTGTTTAGAATTTAGTTTTTAATCCACCACAATCACCGACGCACTGCGCCCGTCCAGAGTGTATGCTTTTTCGGGGTTAGTGTTGTCGAGGATTGGAGTGAGTCCGATATAGTAGTTGTAATAATATTTTCCTGTTGGGAGCGGCAGATAAAGCTCGTAAAAGCCCGGAGAAGTTTCTTCGAGTGTATAAATCCACGGGTCCCAGTTTGTAAAGGTTCCTGCAAGATGAAGATTTAAGCCTTCTTCGCCTTTGTAAATAAAGCGGACAGAATCATCCTTTGTTTTTTCTGTGTATTCGTAGATTTTTCCAAGATTATCAACTTTTGAAAAATAAAGGTTGACATCATCATCATATTCTTTATTCGGATTAAGAGGATCTGTAGTCCAAAGTCCGTCCATAATCATTCTGTATTTGATTGTTTGAATTTTGTGTTTTCGTTCGTAGCAGTAGAACATGTGTACAGGAGTTTTGTTTCCGTCTGCATCATACTTCATGAGAATTTTAAAAGGATGGATTGTCTGATAATTTTCAAAATCAAAGGCAATGCCCACACTTCTGTGGTCTACCCCTGCAGTAAAGATGATATAGTCTTCTGTAATAATAGGCGCACATGGCTGGTCAATCTCATGAATCAATTTGTCTAGTTCATAAGGCTGGTAAATGATTTCCTTTTCTTTGGCGAAACCATTTTGAATTGCTGCCACGAAAAGCAGCCCCACCATCATTGCGAAAAATTTACACTTGTTCATATTGTCTCTATCGGCAGAAATAAAAAAATGTTTATAAAAATGTGATCATGTGAAAAAAATAGCTCCGCGTATGCCTACTGGTGGAAAACAGATATACTCCTGCGTCGGTGAATCGACAAACTACTGCTAGGGCTGCATGGTAAACAATTTATCTCGCTTCGCTCGGCAGCCCTAGATGTAGTTTGCCGCTTCCCCTCCGCTCGCGTATATCTGTTTTCAATCTGTTTTAAAGGTGGAGCTATTTTTTTTATAGCCTGGTCCATTTAGGCATACCTTTTTATTTTTTTCCACCAGAAGCGACTATTCTTATATGAACAAGTGTAAATTTTTCGCATACACACGAGAAAAAAAGAATCAAATATAAAAATAACTTTTGTATATAAAACATCAGATTCATGTAACGCCAATTGATACAAGTAGAAAACCGCCAGCCGGAGCGGAGGCGGGCCGGGGAACTACATCTGAGCTTGACGAGCGAAGCGAGGGTAATCTTACCTTGCAAGCTCAGCAGTAGTTTCCCGGCACGACACCGCGGGAGGCTGGCGGTTTTCCTTTTGATCCAGCGTCCACTACAGAACCCTAAGTTTTAATATATTTCTATATATTGTATCTTTTTTCTAAAGTGCATCTAAAATTTCTCCGTACATATAAGAAGAGTAGTATACTTGTATTTTGGTGGAAATAAGGGGTAAAATAAAAAGGTATGCCGGGCTTAAGTCAACTCAAACAATTCAACAAAGATATTCAGTCTCTCGGAGATGAAGTTACTCTCCGTGCACAACGTGGTGAAAAACCTGTCGTTGTGCCAATTCCAAAGGGAATTACTGTCGAAGATGATTCAGAAGACTTTGTTCTTGGAATGCCCGATAACCCTAAGGTTGTAGATAATTCAAATGTTGACGACGACCTTTCAGAAATCACAGGAATTAGCTCTGGCAGCTCAAGTAAAAAAGATGATAGTGAATCTGCCCCTTCTTTTGAAGCCCCTGATATGTCTTCTCTTCTTGCTCCGGTTGATCTTGGAGGAGATTCTTCTGATGATGGTATGCCTGATTTGTCTGCTTTTGCAGATGAACCTATAGCCGAAGAAGAACCTGAAATTGTAGAAGAAGAACCGGAAGAAATTTCGGTTGCAGATATGGGTCTTGAAGCCCTTTTGGCAGGTGCCGGTTTTGATGGAACAGAAGGAACCGAAGAAGAACAGCCGGAACCTGAAGAAGAAGCAGAACCTGCAGTTGATGACCTTCCTGTAGATTCAATGGAGAAAGAGCCTCTCCCTTTTGATACAGCAAGTGAACCTCTCCCTTTTGAAACTTCAACGCCAGATGAGCCGCTTCCTTTTGATGTAAGTCCTGCTTCTAGTCCAGCTCCGGATCCATTTGCAATTCCTGATTTACCGGATACTCCTGTATTCCCTGAAGAACCTGTCGAAGAAGCCGCACCTCTTGAAGAAGCAGCTCCTGTAGAAGAAGCAGGGGAAGCCGCTCCACTTGATGAGCTTGGAGAACTTGATGATCTTGGTGAGCTTGGCGATATTGGAACAGAAGCTTCCGCCTCTCCAGAAGCAGCAGAGCCTGTAGAAGATTTTGCTATTGAAGAACCTTCGCCTGTAGAGGATTTTGAAGCTGCAGAACCAGCTCCTATAGAAGATTTTGAAACAGAAGCGCCTGATTTTTCTGCAGAAGCAGCAGGCCTTGAAGATATTCCTGACTTTGATACTGCCGCAACGGACGACTTTGGAGCAGACTCACTTACTGCAGAAACTCCGGATTTTGAGAATGAAGATTTTGGAAACGAGGACTTTGAAACAGAAGCAGCTCCTGCCGCCGAAGGTGAATTAGAAGAACCTGCCCCTGTTGAAGATTTGGGCACAGAGGACTTTGGTAGCGAAGATTTTGGCAACGAGGATTTTGAAACAGCAGAGCCGGCTCCTGCCGAAGATTTTGGAACAGAAGAAGCTGGTTCTGCAGATGAATTCAGCACAGAAGGAATGGATGATGTTGGTGAGCCTGCAGTTTCTGATCTTTTTAATGCCGGCGATGTAGAACTCCCGGATATGAACACTGCTCTGGAAGATATTCCTGATGATGATAGTGCAGGCGACTCTTCAGCCGATTTTGGAGACTTTGATTTAGATTCTGATTCAGCTTCAGAAGGTGGAGAAGAAAGCTCTGAGCCTATAGAAACCTTTGACACAAGCGCAATGGACGACATGGATTTTGGAATTCAGGATACAGACGCCCAGCTTAATGTAGATACCGGCTCCGATGATTTTGAGCTGGACAACGGAAACATCAGCATGGAAGGTTCTGACTTTGAAATTCCGGGCTTCTCCGATGTCCAGACAGCACCGGCAACTCCAAAAGCATCAAAAAAATCAAAAGGTCTTGATGAACCAGACTTTAGTAAAGCAATTCCCGGAAACGAGCTTCCTCCAAATACTTTAAGCGATGAACAGTATAAACTCTTCCTCAAAAACTTAAACGAATATCCTTTGAATGTTCGCCTTGCTTTTGAAGACCTCATCGTTCAGGATGAATTTACAGACGACGCAGAATTTGAAATTATAGAAAAAATCCTCAAGAAAGCTCCGGCCCGCCAGGTTGCAGCAACTCTTGAAAAAATGCTCGATATTTCTATTCCGGTTCCACGCGACTTTGAGCACAGAACTGCAGAAGAATACGAAGCATATAAAAAGTCCCTTTCTTATCAGTTAAAAAATAAGGTTATCCCTGGAATCCTTATGACAGCACTTTTGCTTCTTGTTTCCTGGGGACTCTTTAATTTTGGAAAGAATTGCATCTATATTCCTGCAAAAGCCTCTAAGCTTTATAAACAGGGTTATGCACTTTTACAGGCCGACGAATATGTTCAGTCTCAGATTAAGTTTGACGAAGCCGCAACCTATCAGCTTAAGAAAAAGTGGTTCTTTAATTTTGCAAGAGGTTATCGTGAGCACAAACAGTATCAGCGCGCAGCAGATATATATGGAAAGATTTTAATTTATTTTAATCACGATAAAACTGCCGGACTTGAATATGCAGGAATGGAACTTTATGATCTTGCAAATTATGAACGCGCAGAAGAAATTACACGTCGTGAGGTTCTTGATTATCATGTAAATGATGCTGATGGAATTCTAATGCTTGGAGATGTCTTCCTTGAATGGGGCACAGAAAAAGATCCTGCAAAGCTTGACCTTGCAAAAGAGCAGTACATGCAGCTCATTCAGCTTTATAAACCAAATGATTTGTATAATTCAAGATTGATGCGCTACTACATGAGAAGCGATAATTTCCAACAGGTTTTGAACTACCGCAAGATGTTTGAAGAAAATAAAAAGGCAAAACTTGCTGCCGAAGATTGGACAGAGCTTGGCGGATATTTGCTTGGTAAACTTTATGGACCAATTGCTCCTTCAGAGGAATACTTGCGCTATCAAATAGAAGGCCTTTTGAAGCTTCTCATAAAAGCAAAAGACATGGACCAGACAAATCCAATTGCCTGGTACAATCTTGGAAACTATTATGTTCAGACAAACGACAGTATAACAAATATTGATTATTCTCTTAAAAAGGCTTTGGAATGCTTTAATAAGGCACCTCAGCTTAAAAAGCGCGATATCTACAAATATATAGACTCTTACAGACTCCTTGGAGAAAACTATCTGCTTACAAATGAATATCTTCAGGCTCAGGAACAGTTCACTCAGGGAATCACACTTTATACAACAGAAAAAGAAAATGCCGGCTTTGAAGGAAATGAACAGATTGGTCTTTTGTATTCTGATTTAGGAAATATCAATTATACAATTGCCGGAGATTACGAAACTGCTGCAAAAAACTACAAGAATGCTGTTGCTCTTGGTTATGATAATTCAAAAATCCGCTACCGACTTGGCTACATAAGCTATCGTGCAAAGAATTATCTTGAAGCTCTTGGTTCCTTTATGAAAGCAGGTGAAGGCATTAAGAAAGAACGAAATCTTCTATTATCTATGGCAAATACTCTAAGTCTTAGAAATGATGATTATGCAGCCGAAGGTTATTATGAGCAGCTTATTTCTCAGATGGATAATGAAATTGTAGAGAAGGGCGGAACTGTATTCCCTCAGACAGATGATGCAGGCTTTGACCTTGTTACTACATATCTTTATGCTGCCAACAACTATGGCGTTACTCTTTACCGTCTTGCAAAGCGTACTGGAGACAGCCAGAAAAATGCCCAGGCAATTGTTCAGTTCCAGCAGTCTCTCAGAGCATGGGATTCTCTTACACGAAATCAGAAAACTCTTGTTCGTCTGGATGGAAGTAATCTTGCACAGGAAAATATCAAGTATATTACACATCCTGTAACCGAGTTTGAACCTGCAATTTATCTTGATATACCAAAGAATCTGACCGAAAATGAAGGACTCTAAAACAATCCTGAAGGAAGTCTTCAGAAAATCAATTCATATATGCAGCTCAATAGTTCCCTGGCTTTTTGCAGCTTATTACTGGTATACGGTTTATGGACTTTTGATTATTGTTTCTCTTTATTATTTCTGTGAGCTTGCCAGACTCGAAGGACATCCGGTTCCTCTAGTTTCTCTTATTACAGAAACAGCTTCCCGCCAGAGAGATGAATGCAAGTTTGTTCTGGGACCTGTAACACTTGTACTTGGAATAGTATTTGCTGCTCTTGTGCTTCCTCTTCCTTGTGCAAAAGTCGGTATATTTGCTCTTGCCTTTGGAGATGGCCTTGCAAGTCTTGCCGGTAAACTTTTTGGCAGAATAAAAATCCCTCATACCGGCGGTAAAACTCTTGAAGGAAGTTTGACCTGTTTTACGGCTGTTTTTATTTCGACTTTTCTTATTTCAAAAAATCTATTTGTGAGTTTTCTTGTTGCTCTTTTAGCAATGATTATAGAAGTTTTTCCGCTTGGCGACTGGGATAATATGATAATTCCTGCTGCTACCGGCGGATTATACTGGCTTTTGACAATGTACTAATCGTTCCACAAATACTGCTTGTGAAGTTCCCTTAAATAATAAATATCTCCAAAAAGCAAAAGAATAAATGACAATCCGAGTTTAAGAATATTTGTAGAATTAAAGAGGAAGAAAGTTCCCGCAATAATCAGCGCTAATCCAAGAGTTGTAAGCTGTGTATAAAAATGCTGTTGATTTTGAAAGAACAAGGCTATCAATGTTGCAATTATTACAAGGATGCCTGCAATTTTAATTACTGTTCTGTAGCTGTAATCAACTTCAAAATTCATGCAGATATTTGCAGTATTTAAGGGAATGAACTTTGCAAAGAAAATGCAGCTTATAAGTAAAAGAACAATATTTTTTTCAAGATCCTGACGTTGTTCAACACCACTCATGATTACAGAAAACAAAAGAGAAACCGGCATAAGCAACTTTGAAAAAAGAATGCAGTTTCCGCAGAAAAGTAAAAGATTTGAATAAGTGTTTACCATATTAAATAATGGAAGCCATATTCTTAGGGAGTTTGCAATAAGAGAAATCAGGAATAAAAAGAAGTAGGAAATATCTGTTGCCTGAGTTTTTTCAAAAACACGATATAAGAGATAACTTGTAACACAAACATAAATAATTTCAAAATAAAGTGATATGAAGACAATCAGCGGATTATATTTAATAAGAAAGTTTGTATGAGTAGAAGAAGCATTGTTCTGGTAAATTTCAAGGGAGAAGCTCTTATTGTAAAGAGCCAGAAGAAAAAAGAGTATATTTGCAACAAGAAAGACAAGTGAAAAAATAAAGAGCGAAAAGTTCAGTCTGTTTCGGGTTTTTATAGTCATATTAAAATATTATCGGGTTAAGAAATAATAGTAAAGACTTAAAAAAAAAATCCGACAATTTAAGTGAACGACCATTTTTACTTGAACTTTTGGGAGGATTGGGAAAAATGAAAAAATTATTTGCTTGTGCTGTATCTTTGCTTTTTTGCTGTACTCTTTTGAGTGCCGGCGATGTTGCTACTTTTGTAGATAAAGGATTTTCAGCAGACGGAAAATACTATGTTTTTGGACAGTATGGACGCACCGATAAAAAATATCAGGGTTGGGCAGAAATTTTTCAGGTTGATATTGCAAAAAATGACTGGGTAGATGGTGGAGTATTTAGAATCAAACCAACTGCCGTTACTGCCGATAAAGCCGGCATTGATGTATACAATGCTCTTGAAGGAAAGAATTTTTATTATCTTCGAGATTTGAAATGTACAATAGCAAATCCAGATCAGGTGCTTTATATTCTTGATGATGTAAATAAAAGCGGAACAGACGAAATTGTCTTTACCGATTTTAATAATTCTACTATTGATAATCCAAGCACTTTCCACATTCAGCTTGTGCCAACAATTAATGGTAAAGGAAAAAATGTAAAATCTTCATTTATCATCAATGTTGAAAAGCGGGATAGCGAAGGAAATGTTCTTTCAAAAACACAGGTTGGAAGCCCAAATGTAGTAAGGTCTGGAATAAGCGGATATAAGATTGAACGAATAATGTGTGATCCTACACAGAAAAACTTTATTTTTGTTGTAGAAAAAATCCAGGAAGATGATACCGGCATTTCTATCCGATATATGGTTGAAGCAGCAAAGATTGAATAGATTGTTCGTGGTCCCTGAGCTTGTCGAAGGGGTGTAGAAAACGCACTTTTTAAAAAAAGTGCGTTTTTTTTTGGAAATTTTGTGAAATTTTTGTAATAAGTCGAATTTTAATTCTATATTATATATAGATTTTCTTTGTGTTAGTTCTCCTTGAGAAAAGCGTACAAATCCAAGTGATTTGTACGCTTTTCTTTTTGAGGTGAAAATATGAAAAATACAAAACTCAAAGAAATGCTTCTTGTACTTGGCGAGGCCCTGCTTATTGCGGGAATTACAATTGCTGCGGTTATGCCGGTTTCGTGTAAAATAACGGAGCAGGGTATTAAGCTTGTGGGCGGAGATTATGTTCCTCCTGTGCTGAATAATTTTCTTGTAGAGAATGAAAATACTGTAAGCCTTACTTTTTCAGAAAAGGTCGAAATTACAGGTTATGTTGTAGCAATTGCCACAGATGATTTATTTGGTTCAGAAGAACATTCATCTACAATCGATTTATCTCCGGCGCTTGAAAGAGTCTCGGGTGTGTACGGAAGTGTCCCCTGCCAGCTTGTCTATAATGAAGAAGAAGCGCAGGTACAATTCCTTCTTGAACAGCAGATGGAAATAGGGCAGTTATACCAGCTTTATGCTCAGGTCCGCGATTCTGTTGGAAACACACTTACTCTTGCTCTTCCTTTTACAGGCTTTAATTCTCGTGTTCCCCAACTGATGATTACAGAAATCCAGACAGAAAGTGTGAGTCAGAATAAAAACGAAAAAAACAATGGAACTTATCGTAATGAATTTGTAGAACTGCTTGTATTAAAATCGGGAAATCTTGCGGGGCTGGAACTTTGCAGCGGCTATGATGGGGAAACAAAAAAATATGTCTTTCCAACCATAGAGGTTACTGCCGGAGAGATTTTTATAGTCCATATGCGTAACCGCGGAAACGGCTGCATAAGCGAAGAAGGGGAAGATTTAACTTTAGCCACAGCTTCCTATACTTCACCACAGATCAGAGATTTATGGACAGACATAGAAAGTACAACGCTTGGAAACAAAACCGATATTATTATAGTGCGAAACCGCTCAGATAACCGAGTGATTGATGCCGCAATGTTCCGGGCCTCTTCTGTAGAAGCCTGGACCAAAACCATGCTTGATTTTTCCCTCCTTTTAGATGAAGCTTGTATTTATGACTCCGGCAACATAGAAAACGCCTTCATTGCCGATTCCCTAACCACCACCAAAACCCTCCACCGCACCGACGCCTCCACCTACCAGAAATCTCTCCTGGAGAACCCGTCACTTTCCCTGGATTTCCCCATCCCCTCATCCCCCGACTTCTGGACCATCTCCGACCCGTCTCCGGGTACTCTCTAGCTAGGGGGTAATGCAGCATAGATGATTGTGTTTAAAAAAGTGAATGGTATGGAAAAAATGACGAGTGCCCAAAGGAAGGCACTGGAAAAATTTATGGTGCGGAGTGGATACTGGCTGACGGCTGCCTCTGAACTTTTTGGCGCTTAGCCACAAAAGAAAGTTGAGGATTTGCGAAGCAAACCGCAAACTTTCTTCCAAAAAAAGCTTCAGCCCGCAGCCGGCAGACAGTAGCCACGTGAGCACCATAAATTTTTCCCACACCATTCTCTCACTCGCCATTTTTCAATCCCATTGACACTTTAAAATAACACCAATTTATGCTACATTACCCCTATGGTAGAATTATTAGCACCTGCAGGTAATGTAGAATCTTTAGACGCCGCAATTGGTGAAGGCGCAGACGCAGTTTATTTAGGACTCAAAAGCTTTAATGCCCGCATGCGAACAACAAACTTCGCATGGAATCAGTTTGAAGGGGCAGTAGAAAGTCTGCACCGTCAGCACAAGAAAGTTTATGTTACTGTAAACACAGTTTGCGAAGAACGCGAAACAGAACGTCTTTACAGATTCCTTTCATATTTAAAAGAAGTTGGACCAGACGGACTCATCGTTCAGGATTATGCAGTAATGCGTCTTGCCCAGGAGTTCTTCCCAGATATTGAACTTCATGCTTCTACCCAGATGAATGTAGAAAGTTCTGCAGCAGTACGCCTTCTCCAGAAAAATGGAATAAAACGCATTGTTCTTGCCCGCGAGCTTGGCCTTGAAGAAATCAAAAAGATTAAAGATGAAACTGGAGCAGAACTTGAAGTTTTTGTTCATGGTGCTCTTTGTGTAAGTGAATCGGGCTTGTGTTTGTTTTCATCTTTTTTAGGTGGAAAATCTGCAAATCGTGGTATGTGTGCCCAGGCCTGCCGCCGCTTTTATACTGCCGAAGTTCCCGGCGGAATTAAACAGGGCTATTATTTTTCTCCATGCGATTTTGAGCTTATAGACTATATTCCGGATTTAATAGAAGCCGGCGTAGATTCATTTAAAATCGAAGGCCGCATGAAAAGTGCCGAATATGTAGGAAGCGTTGTTGCCGCCTACCGTTATGTAATTGATCATTATAAAGAAGATAAAAAAGGTGCCATTGCAACTGGAAAACGCATTCTTTCTTCCGACTTTGCCCGTTCAAAAACAACTTATTGGTACGGCTTTAAAAATGAGCTTGAAGGGGTAGAGAATGCAGGTGCCCGGATATTAAATCCGGATCAGGCTGGTGGAACAGGTTTGTATCTTGGAAAAATAGCAGGAACAAAACCTGCAGAAAAGGGCCTTGTAGAAGCAATTCGTGCTGCTGCAAATCCTGATACACCTCCAGAGCAGCTCCGCATTCAAATGTGTTATCTTAAAGGCGGCACTTATGAACCGGATCCTGGAGACTCAATCCGTATTCATAAAAAGGATGATACCGGTCGAATGAGTCATAAAATCCGCACTGTAGAATTTGATGAAAAAAATAACCGCCGCTGGATTGATATTCCGGCTTCCTTTTCTTCAGGTGACGAAGTATATCTGCTTCAGTACAAGGCAAACACAAAACGCTATGCCCACGTACTTCCAAATGATATTGGCCGTTACCGCAAGCAGCCCAAAGATGAAAGACTTCCAATCCTTGACGTAACTCCGGTTGCCCCAAAAGAACTCGATTATTTCCCTGACGGACTTTATGTTCAGGTTTCTTCAGTTCCGGATTTATTTGCAGTTCAGGGAATGAATCCTGTAAGAGTTATTCTTGAATACAACAGCGAAACTTCTTACGACCTGCTTAATCACAAAACTGTTCTTCCTTTCTCTAAAAAACAGATTTATATTTCGCTTGATCCTTTCTGTTCTTCTTCTGCTGAAGATAAACTTAAATCAGAACTCGATACTCTTATAGCAGACGGTTATACAAACTTTGTTGCAAATAACCTTGCTCACATCCAGCTTTTAAAAGGAAATAAAGTAAACGTTATTGCAGGTCCATATTTATATACCTTTAACCGCTGGGCAGTTTCCTGGCTCGAAAATCAGGGTCTCGGCGCTTTTATAATGCCCTACGAAAATTCCCGCCGCAACCTGGAAGCAACATGGGAACAGAATGTCCGTTCCCGTGTGCTTGTTCCTGTTTTTGCATATCCAGCTTTGTTCAGAATGCGTTTCAAACTTCCGTCCGATTATGATTTTACTTACTTTGAAGATAAGGAGGAGAAAGTTTTCAAAGTAAATTCAACCCCGGACGGATCTTTTGTAATGCCCGAAGATCCTTTCAGCATTGTAGATAAGGTTACCTATATCAAACAGTCTGGCTTCAAAAAAATCCTCATAGATTTTTCAAAGACCAAAGTTACTCGTGGTCAGATAAAAGCAATCACTACTTCAATGACAAAAGGTCAGCCTTTGCCCGGCATCTCCCGCTTTAACTGGAAGGACGGATTCTATTCTCCACAACAGATTGAAGAATATAAGGCCGCCAACGAACGCAAGGCAATGCAGCAAATGCAAGGCAAGTCCAGACCAAAAACAGGAAAGAAACGCCGCTAGAAAACAGCTTCTTCTGTTTTTGCCTCGGCAGGGGCTTCTGCAGCTGGAGCTGCTGCTGGAGAAGGAGCTGCTTCCGCACTTGCCGCAGGAGCTGTATTTACATTTTCAGCTTTCTGATTTTTCGCAGCATCATCCTTTGGTTTTGAAAACTTGTATTCAACGTGTTCTGCAATTACATACACCTTTGACTTTTTAACATTGTTTTCTTCCCAACGGCTCTGCTTGAGTCTTCCAACAACTCTTACACCCTGACCGCGGTCGCACCACTTGTAGCAGTTTTCTGCCATCTGTCCATAAGTTTCTACATCAAAGTAAGAAACTTCCTCTTTTGTTTCTCCGTCTGGTGTTTTTGTTTTTCTGTTAACAGCCAGGGGAAATTTGCAGACCTGAAAGCCTGTCTTTGGTTCGGAAAACTCCGCCTTTTTAACGACGTTTCCTTCAAGAATAATAGAATTGAGCTGGTTCATAATAACCTCTCGTTTAAATAGAATACCGCGCCCGGCCGGAGCACATGCAGGATATAAAATCCTTACACGTATATATTAGAAATAAAATTCGACTTGTTACAAAAATTTCAGAAAAAAAATGAAAAAAAGCGAAAAAAAATGAGAAAATTATGGATTTTTGGTAGAAAAATGCGGTCCCTGAGCCTGTCGAAGGGCTTAACTCTTCTTTGACCCGTTGCTTACAAGTCTGAGCATATACAATTTTACATACTCTGTAAGTGCCTTCTGCTCTGTAATTTTCTGCATGTTTGGGGTACGAACAAGGGCATCGGCAAGGTTTTCAATACGCTCTTTTGTAAAGGTTTGTGCTGTAAGGGTGTTACATACACGTCTTGTATAATCACGGATTAATGAGTTTACGTCTTCGGTAAGATTGTTGTAGGCTTCTTTAGAAATCATTCTGTTCCACTGCTTTGTAAGGAAGTTAAGCTCGCGGTCAACAGTTGAACCTTCCGGAACAAATTCATTAAAAAGTTCTTTTGCCTTTTCTGCAAGAGCTTCATGTTTATTTACAGATTTCTTAGGAGCGTCTTCGTTTTCAAGAATTTCCATTGGATCAGGAACTTCTTTTTTAGCCTGAGCTGCTTTCTTTTGTTTTTCAACCTTGTGAGCGCGGAAAAGTCCGATCAGCCAGGAAATCAAAGGAATTGTATAAATAAAAGGAAGTCTTGCTTTTGCTTCTGACATAACATCTTCACTTCTGAGCATCAATAATTGACTGTATGGTAAAAGATGTCCGTCTACAAAAAGCTGAAAGGCCTGCAGCGAGTCATCAAGATTTTTTTCGGCCGCAAGCAGGGTGATGAAGTTTGCGTTCAAAAGTGCATACAAAACAGGCGAATGCTCTTCTACAAGATCTTCAAGTTTACGTTCAAACTTTGCTTTGTCGTGCATTTCCGGCAGCTTAGAATATTCAATCATCGTGTCATACCAGCTGTTTACAAGAATGTCTTTAATGGTATCGTGGGCTTCGTTACACATTCTGACAATAAGTGAAATAACTTTGTTTTTATAAATGTAATAGCGGGTGCCCGATGCAACCTTAAAAACAACAAGCTTTGGTAAAGTATTATCATCACTTTCGGTAGAAAGCTTCAAAAGTGTCTGTTTCAAGTCTTCTTCGGAATACTGACCTAAAAGCTGCTTACCGTTTTTATCCTGAAATTTAATAATCTGCGGAGTAGAGAAAAAGTAAGGTGCATTACCCAAAGCAGACTGAAGTTCCTTTAAGGCTTCTTCGCGTTTGCGGTCTGTCTGGAATTTTTCTTTTAAGTAGGTACTGTGAATTTCTGAAATTGAAATTGCCTGCAGGATACTTGTATCATCCGAAGTTCTATCCTGAATTTTTTCAAAATCCTGACGAACAAAATAGCAGAGCTGGTTCCAAAGGTAATACTGGTCGCCGTCTGTAACATCAACATAACCGGTGTAATCTTTATCAACAAAAGCAGAATAAAAATTCTTTACCGAAATTTCTTTTGAAGGATTTGCAGAACGAAGCTTTTTCAAAAAGTAATCATGATATTCTTCTTTTTTAAGAATCTTTCTGATTTTCATCTGCGAAGATTCAATCAAAAGTTTTATAGGTACACAGGCCGGCAGCAAAAGAGATGGAAGCTCGCGTGGAAAAACTACGATGTAAAGATTCTGAGATTTCGAAGGCGGCTCATCCATATTCTGAATAAAATAATCCTGTGCCGATTTGCGTTCAAGAGTAGTAGTAGGAAATTTTTTAGGCAAATCAGATTCTACAGGGTAGGGGATGCTTTCGTTCTTTAATAATTCATTATAGCGTTCGGCATACTTTTGCGAAAAATAGGCGATGGAAACAATCATTTTTTTGTTTCCATTTTGAAGCACAGTTGCAAGTCTTTTCTGCTCAAGTCCCGCAAGTTCTGCAGTTACAGTCCCTGTTGGATCTCCCAGGTATTTTACAAGCTCTGCCTGCTCTTCTACATGATGTTCTGCATATTTTTTGATCCAGGTGCAAAATTCACGCAAGTCAATAAAAGGAGATTTTTGTTTGTCTGCATAGAATCTGATAATGGAACTTAAATTTGCCGTAGTCGCCATAACCTAATTGTACACCAAAAAAACAAAAAATGATAGGAAAAAAGAATATAAATCAAATGAATAAATCATTTTATAAGATTGTATCTAAAAAATAGCGCGAGCCGAAGTACAGCTTACAAAAACGCTCTAAACTGCTGCCGCGAGAGCGGCAACGTATATAGTTCCAAGGCAGTTTAGCGCGTAGGCGGCTAGCCGCCGGTTTTGGAAGATGGACTTCGGCGGAAGCTATTTTTTCTTGTAATCTCATATTATTTTATTTGGTTTATAATCTTTCTTGTTTTTTTGGTGCAGAATTAGTAAAATCGAAAGTATGATTTTATCTAGTCGTGTTAAAAAGTTGAAGCCTTATGTTCCGGGGGAACAGCCTAAGGATAGAATTTATATTAAGCTTAATGCTAATGAAAATCCTTATCCGCCTAGTCCTTTTGTGCAGAATGCTGTGCTTGATTTTGTAAAAAATCATCCGGAAAAACTTGGTCTTTATCCTGATCCAGATTCAAATGAACTTCATGCAGCAATTGCAGATATGCTGAACAAAAGTGGTGGAGTTTTATGTCGTGCAAAAACTAATGCAGACGGAAGTGTAGAACCATCTGAAGAGGATAAAATTCCTTTTACTGTAACTCCTCAAATGATTTACACCGGAAACGGCAGTGATGAAGTTCTTTCAATGGTTTTTTATGCCTTCTTTGATTCGTCAAAACGTTTTGTAATGCCGGAGTTTACCTATAGTTTTTATCCGGTTTATGCAGGTTACTACGATATTCCAACAGATTGTGTTCCTCTAAAAGAAGACTGGTCTCTTGATACAGACGAAATGCTTACACGGGCAGCAAAAAACAATAGTGGAATAATTTTTGCAAATCCTAATGCTCCTACAGGTCTTGGTCTTACAAGAGAGCAGGTGCGCCAGATGCTCAAGAAAGCTTCGAGTGATGAAATCTTCATTGTTGATGAAGCTTATGTTGATTTTGGCGGAGAATCTTGTATTCCTCTTCTTGCCGAGTTTAATAATCTTGTGATTGTCCGCACTTTTTCTAAGAGCCTTTGTGGTGCAGGTCAGAGGCTTGGTTATTTAGTTTCAAATCCGGAACTTGTAAATACAATAACAACTGTAAAAAACTGCGTAAACCACTTCCCGATTGATGCAGTAGCACAGGTGAGTGGAAAAGCTGCCTGTGAGGATGTTGCATATTATGCAGATACTTCTCGCAAGGTAGCAGAAGAACGCGAAAAATTCTATAACTTTTTGCAGTCTAAAGGGTTTTATGTTTTGAAGAGTCAGACAAACTTTTTGTTTGCAAAACATCCGGAAATTTCTGGTGCCGATTTGTATAAAAAAATAAAGGAGCAAGGCCTTTTGATTCGTCATTTTGCTACACCGGGCATCGAAGACTTTGTTCGCATAACAATAGGTACACCAGAACAGATGGAACAATTGATGAGTGCTATAGATAATATTATATAAAAATCGGTTTAAGAATTATGCGGAGCTGCAGTGGGACAGCGAATTGCGTCCTCTTCCTTCAGCAATTCGACTGGCACACTGAAGCGGGAGCATAATTCTTAAACAAGGAGAAATTGTATGAAACTATTAGTAATCAGTGACTTACACGCACATAACGACGTGCTCGATAAAATGGATGATATTTTTAAGCAGGCCGATGCTGTTCTTTTTGCCGGAGACTTTGCTGAATGTTTTAAACCCGAAACCGGTGATGCTGCTCTTGAAAAACTCTGCAGCAAGCACGAAACAATTTTTGCTGTTCTTGGAAACTGCGATAACGAAACCTTCCTTGAAGATCTTGAAGAGCGTGATATTTGTGTAGAAAAAGCCCTTGTATTTCACGAAGGACTTGCCTTTGCCGGTAGCGGTGGCGGTACAAAGTTCACAGGAAAAACTGAATTTGAACGCACAGAAGAAGAATGTCTTTCTGATTTTGATATTGTAAAAAATTCTATCGATCAGAATGGTGATAAGTCTCTATGGAAAAATCTTATTCTCATAAGTCACAATCCACCTGTTTGCGGTAAGCTCGATTCTTTTGATGGAGTACATCATGCAGGAAGTCAGCAGTTCACAGATTTTATTCAGGAAAATCAGCCGCTTGCTGTTATCTGCGGACACATCCACGAAGGAACCGGTTCAGATAAAATTGGTGATACTCTTGTAATAAATCCCGGCAGCCTTGGCGAAAAAGGATCTTATTTCTGGCTCGAGGTAGAAAAAGATTCAAGCGGAAACTGGAAAGTTTCAAAAGTAGAGGAGTGCAGTCTTTAATATGAAAAAATCAGTTCTTGCAAAAATTATAGGTGCTATGCTCTTTTTGCTCATTCCGGCATTTGGATTTTCACAGGAAGAAGATACTTCAAAAAAATTCAGCGGAGTAACTTTTGTTTCTTTTAAATCTCATCTTAGCTACAACATTGGCCAGGACACAGCCTCATATCCTGCTGCAAGAACCTTAAAACCTTTTGCAATTAATAAATACGAAACCTGCTACAACCTCTGGTATCAGACAAGAATCAAGGCAGAAAAAATCGGCTACTATTTTGAAAATCCGGGACAGGGTGGAACAAACGGAAAGCGTGGTGCTGCTCCAACTGCCCAGAATAAATATCAGCCGGTAACAAATATTTCATGGTACGAAGCAATTGTATGGTGCAATGCCCTGAGCGAACTCAAAGGAAAAACTCCCTGCTATACTTATAATGGGATAGTTTTAAAAGATTCATCAGATACTGCTTCCTGCGATTTGTGCACCTGTAATTGGGATGCCGACGGATACCGCCTTCCTAGTGAAAGTGAATGGGAGTATGCTGCCCGCCGAACAAAAAATGGATTTCAGAAAGGAAATCTTGTAAGCGGTCAGATTTCTGCCACTAATGATGAAGAAGCTTTTTTATATGCCTGGACCTGTGAAAATTCCGGGGCAACTCATAATGTTGGAACTGCAGGAGTCCCTTTTGATCCAGATACAATCACAGAACCTGCAACTGGTAACGCAAACGGCGCAGGTCTTTACGATATGAGCGGAAATATCCTTGAATACTGCTGGGACTGGTTTGGCGATTATACAGCAGACGGCATCTATGGTCCTTCTGTAGGCTACGAGCGTGTAAGTCGTGGAGGCAGCATTTCCGATTACAATCTCTTCTACTACGCCGGCGACCGCTACAGCTACGACCCGAATGCCTGCTACAATTACCTTGGTTTTAGATTAGCGTATACAGTGCAGTAGGCCTACTTTAACTTCTTTTCCTGTTTCTTCAGTTTTCTTGTTTCGTGTCTGATTTTCTGTCTTTGTTTACGCGAAAGTTTACGTGCTCTTTTTCTGGCTTCAACCTTTTCTTTGTTGATATTTAAAAGCCATACACTTAAGAATACAGAAATTATACAAAGGATTGTTGCCATAATTACAGCCCAGTAGCCAGGCATAGTTTCAAACGGCAGTTTAAAGTTCATTCCAAAGAAGCTTGTAACAAAAGTTGGTGCCATCATAACAAGGTTAATGATAGCAAGCTTTTTCATTACAATGTTAAGGTTGTTGGAGGTTACAGAAGAAAAGGCATCCATTACGCCAAAAAGAATGTCTGTATAAGTGTCGGCCATTTCTATTGCCTGACGGTTATCAATTGCAACGCCTTCTACAAAATCAATATCTTCATCGTCAAACTTGATGAGTTTTGTGCTTTTCATTTTTTGCAGGAGCAGGGCATTACTTTTGAGGGAAGTAGAAAAATATACAAGCGATTTTTCCAAACCAAGCATGAGCATGATTTCCTGATTTTCAATTTCCATGCGCATCTCGTTTTGTATGCTTGTAGAACGTCGGTTGATTTCTTTAAGGTAACGCAGGAAGTTCAAGTTTGCCCTGTTCATAATCTGAACAATGAAGGATGGAAAATCTGTAAGCTTGATGTTCTTGATTCTGTTGTTGCCAAAATCTTTAAGGATTTCGCAGTCGGTCCAGCAGATTGTAATGATAGTGCGGCCCTTGATGATAATACCAACCGGTACTGCAAAATAAGGTGTTTCTGCCGCCGGGTCATAAACCGGAACCCTTACGATGGTAAGGATATAGCCTTCACCTTCTTCCATACGCGAAAGTTCATCAGGGTCCAGAATATCAAGCATGTGATCCTGTTCAAGATCATATTCTTCCTGCAGCTGATTAGTTTCGTCCCGTGTTACATTGCGTGCGTCAATCCACAATGGTTTTTTTGAGTTTATTTCGTCTTTCTTAGTTTTAAAAAACTGTCCGTCATCCTGCTGCCAGTATGTAATCATTTTTGAATTCTCCTCTCATAGCCAAAAGAATTTCAAAAACAACAAGGATTTAGAACTATAAGGAATTGAAATTCAAGAGGCTGATAATTGTGATTAAAATACGTATGGGATAACTACTCGACCCGCCGTCCATAAAACGCCTCCTGAAATAGAATGTAAACTTCAAACTGAATAAAACGATTATATCATAAAATAATAAATTGGGGCAATATTAAATAAAAATGGGTGTAAATAAAAATGGGCATTCAGATATAAAAAAATGGCTCCCGTCTGTGTGCCATAGCCAAAACCGCGGGCTCGCCCGCTACACGCTGAAGTGCCTTGTAATTATATACTTGGCCGCCTTGCGGCCGCACTTCAGAGTGTTTTTGTCTCTGTCACACTGACTCCGCCATTTTTTTATAATTGGATCCAATTGTTCTGTTGGTTCATTTTTTAGATGTTTTTTTATTCTAATCCTTTTTGTAAGGTTTGTACGTTTTCAATCATTATTTTTATATATGAGGTTGCTTCTGCCTGTTTTGAAGTTACAGACTGCATTGAATTAAGAATCAAGACTTGTGCATTTTTCTTTCCACTGTTTTGTATGATTGTTTTGGCTAGTTTGTCGTCGCCTGATTCTATTTTGAAGATGTAGTTGGAATCAAGTTCGTCCATCTTGTTGGCTAAGAAGATGACTGTTTTGAAGCTGGCCTCTGTTTCTGCAGAACATCCAACAAAGGCGGCGTAATAGTTGAGATTGTAATCATCTACAAGATATCTGAATGGGAAGCGGTCACCAAAAATCAGGGTGTCTTTTGAAGCGTTATTAATTACCGCAGAGTAAACCCAGTCAAGTTCGTCAAGCTGAGCAAGGTATTCAGAAAGATTATTTTGATATGTAGCTGCATTTTTACTGTCTTTCTGGCAGAGGGCTTCTGTAATTTTTTCACAAATCACTTTTGCATTTTTAAGAGAAAGCCATACGTGTTCGTCATATTCAGCTTCTTCCTCTTCTTCACCTTCCATGCCTTCTACAATTTCTTCTTCCTTTACTTTGTCACCAAGAATTTCCATAAGATTCAAAACAATCATTTCTTTGTTTTTTGCATTCCTGAGGGCATCCTTTACCCAGCCGTCACTTTCGCCGCCAACAAAAATAAAAATGTCTGCTGTAGAAATTTTTGCAACATCCTGAATCGATGGCTGATAGCTGTGAAGATCAACTCCGTTTCCTAAAAGAAGAGTTAATTCTGCGTTTTGATTTTTATCTCCCAAAAGCTGACGAACCCAGTCATATTGGGGGAAAATTGTTGTAACAATGCTGACTTTTGCAGTTTTTGATTTTTTGTCTGCTTTTTTAGTCTTTGCAAACAAAGATGAGTTAATTGCAACTAACATAAATAATACTGCTGCTGCAGCGAATACCGATTTTGCGATTTTTGAAATATTCTTCATTTTGCTTCCTTTTGTTTTTTATTTTTACAGCTTAAACAGATTCCATATAAAACAGTACGATAAGGATTCAATGTAAATCCGTGTTCATTCTTAAGATGATTTGTAAGTTCTTCCAGATCATCACATTCAAGATGAAAAAGATTGCCGCATTCTTCACACTTCAAATGAAAGTGCGGTGTTTCAGCATTACAGTCATCCCCCGAATATTCAAAGCACGCAGCTGAATGCTCATCAATAAAATATTTCTGAAGCACCCCATCCGCCACAAGCCTTTCCAACTGCCGGTAGATAGTCGCAATACCAATTGAAATTTCTTTACTTTCAAAATGCTCCCGAACCTCTTCCGCAGTAAAATGCTTGCCTTTCATTTCTTTCAAATATGATAATAAAAAGTCCTGCTGTCTTGTTTTATAAACTGACTTCTGCATAATCGTATCCTTTTGCGCAAATTGATAACGATTATCAAATTAACAAAAACGTTTATAAATGTCAATATGATAATGATTATCAAATTGTAAATATACTAAAAAAATAAAGAAAAGACATTGAAAAAAAGGCGGGAGGGAGTGGCCGCAGATTTCAAAAACGCTCTGAAGTGCGGCCAGATGTAATATAAGAGCCCGCCTTCGCAGCACAGCTGCTCGGAGACTCACTCAAAACGCTCCACTGGAGCGTTTTGCCGGCTACGCCGTCGTTCCCTAGGTTTTGCAAATCTGCGGACACGACTGGTAGCCTTTTTTTCTTTACCATTCCATTCTTTTTTTATTATATTTACATATATGAACGTATTACCGGTTTATGATTTACCATTTCACATTGTTTTTCTTATTTTCATAATCTTCAGCTTTGTCGGCTGGATTTCGGAAGTTTTGTACGTAGGTATTTTCTTTGAACATAAATTTGTAAACCGCGGATTTTTGCATGGGCCGCTCTGTCCTATTTATGGGTTTGGGGGGCTTTCAATTCTGCTTTTGCCGCAAGAACTTTATACAACCTGGCTGAGGCTTTTTTGTGCAAGCATGCTTTTTGGAACTGTTGTAGAATACATCTCCAGCTGGATTTTGGAAAAGCTTTTTCATACCCGCTGGTGGGATTATTCTCGTTATAAGTTCAATATAAAAGGTCGTGTCTGCCTGCTCAACTCTCTTTTGTTTGGCCTGCTTGGTCTGGTAATCATTCACTTTATTCAGCCTTTTGTAATGAAGTTCCTTTCTCTCTTTTCTGATTTTGTTCTTACTCTTACTGCCGATATTATTGCCCTTGCATTAACTGTAGACCTTCTTATTACCGTTCGCCGTCTTGTTGATTTTTCTGTATCTATGGCCCGTATCAAAGCCTTTGGAGAAAATCTTCGCGAACGATATGGTCACGAGCAATGGTTCAAAGGTGAGTCTCTTTCTCAAATTATTGGCTCTGTAAAAGCTCATGCAAACGAACGCAGGGATGAAGTTAATGCATCTATCCTTAAGAAAATTGAAAGCTTCCAGCCAAAATTACGCAACCTCGAAAGCTTTATGCATCGTTTCCCAACACTCAAAAGTATCAACTACAAAGATGAGCTTGATATGTTGAAGGAACGTATAAGACGGAAAATTTCAAAAAAATCAAAAAGAAGATAATAAATTTCAACTTTTTTTCAAAAAATCTCATTTTTTTTCTCAAATTTTTGTAACAAGTCCACTTTTATTTCTAATATTATGTCGTGAAACTTTTAGAAATCAGGGGGCTTAAGTTGAAAACGCTCTGGCGCTTTCTGGCCTGTATGCTTGTCTGGGAGCTTGTATCTTTATCGTCTCTTTTTGCGGAGGGTAAGAATACTGCTGCGGGAAGTGCTTACAGCTGGGATTTTTCGGATTGTTCAATTCGTGACATTCTGTATGTTGTTTCTCTTGATACCGGTATTTCGATTGTCTGTGATGATACTGTTAATGGGAAAGCTGACTTTCGTTTTACGGGTAAGGATTTTGAAACAGCTTTTGATTCTTTTTTGAAAGGTGCAAGATTGTATGTTTTAAAAGAGGATGATTTGTGGACGGTCAGCAGGTTCAGACTTGTTGAGCAAAACGGCTTGTATTGTCTTGATGCCTGTGATTTGTCTGCGGAACAGATTGTAGAAAAGCTTTCGTTGTTATTGGGAGATGCCCTTACTTATGAGGTGCTGCCTTCCGGTACGATGAATGTGCATTTTAAAGATTTGAATGAGTTTGAGTTGCTTGAGAGTTTGTGTTTGAGGTTGAACGGTTATTCGCTTGAAAAAAAGGATTCGGGCTATCATTTTGCTAAGAAGTCTCTTTCGGTGAATGCAGGTGGTTCTGTTTTTGGAAATGTAGATGTGCATTTTAATGAGGACGGAAGTGTTTGTGTGGATGTACGGGATTCTAGAGTAGGTGATGTGTTGGAAGCATTGTTTGGTTTAAATGATGATGCGGGTGCTGGTTTTTGTGTGCTTGCCGGTGGTGATGTGAAGATAACGAGGAGTTCTTTTGTTGGAAAGAATTTTGAGGATGCATTGCAGAAGGTTTGTGCCCAGAGCGGGCTTGATGTCGTTTTGACCGATGGTGTTTTTTATGTTGTTACGAATTCTGGTGCAAGAGAGAAGCTTGTTGCTGGTAATAGAAACTGGTACAAGGTAAAACTTTCTTATACAAAGGCAGATAAGTTTGTTTCGATTTTGAATAGGCGTTTTGGGAATGATGAATGTATTGTTTTGCCTGATGAGATGTCGTTTCTGGTTTGTGTTGATGCCAGTGGATTTGAAGAGATTGAATCTTTAAAAGATGAGATTGATTTGAAGATAGATACGTATCTTGTTGAGTTGAAGTATATTCGTCCTGAAGAGCTGCTTAAGTATTTGCCGCCTGGTGTGGATAAGGGGTGTTTGTTTTTTGCAGATGATAATTCGAGTGTGTATTTTACAGGTACAGAAACTGCGTATTTGAATTTGCTGGAACAGGTGAAAATTTGCGATAGGCCTGTTGTTCGGGTGAGCTATGATTTGTTGATTTTGCAGTATGACGAAGGAAGCGAGAATTCCTGGAATCCAAATTATTCTATCGGGAAAATGAAAATTGGGGATATGAGTGATTTTGGTGTAAAACTCGGAAACGTGTTGAACTTGAATTTGAATGTTATCAGTGCTTTTGGATTGAATTTTGCGGCTCAGCTGCAGGCTTCGATTGAAGAGAATAAAACTACGGTTTTTGCTGATACGACGCTTTATGGCCTTGCAGGAAAACAGATTAATTTTCAGAACACTAATACTTACAGGTATAGGGATAATAATCTTGATCCTGATACAGGTAAGCCTGTCTATTCTGGTGTGACGAAGGAAATTGTTTCTGGTTTGAAGTTAGATGTTGTTGGTTTTGTGAGCGGAGATGGAATGATTACAAGTACTGTAACAGCTTCTGTAACGCGTCAGGGAATTGATACTTCTTCTTCTACGGGGAATCCTCCAGCTACGAGTGAAAAGATTGTAACAACAGAAATTTGTGGTAAAAGTGGGGAACCTATTGTTATAAGCGGGCTTGTACAAAATACAAGTTCTCAAAGCTCTAGCGGAGTTCCCTTGATTTCTAAAGTTCCTTTATTAGGCTGGTTATTCAAACGAACAGAAAAAATTGTTGAGAAAAGCCAGATGGTAATTTATCTTGTTCCGCATATTCAAGAATACTCTTCATCATTTGTCGCGGATCAGAATGTAAGGAAAAATAATCAGTTAGAATTATTAGAGCGTTGTAATGCTTTTTACAAAAAAATGTTTATGGAGGAATCAAATGCGCAATTATGAGTTCAAACTAACTCCTGCCTACTGTCTTTATAATGGAATTGCTATTAAAAAACAGCAGGGGGCGAGAATTTGTTTTTTGTCGGAAGATCCAGATGATAAGCAGCTTCGTTCAAGAGTGACAAAGGCTTTTAAGAATTATCTTGAATATGTTAATCGTCAGGAAGACTGCCCGGAAATTTATAAGAATCAACCGTCCATTCAATTTGTTGCGGGTAACCATGCGGAATTGCGAAAGCAGGTTTCTCTGCTCTATTCACAGAATGAAAGTATTCCTGAGTTAGCAGAAGCTAACAGCAGCGAATTGCAAACAAAGCATGATAGTCGCAAAAAATCTGAAGCAGCAGCTGTTCTTTTGTTTGATACAATCATGGCAGATGCGCGTGTGCGAAAAGCAACTGATATTCATATTGAAAACAATTGTGTCCGCTTTAGGATTTCCGGGCAGCTGATAACTGTTTCAAGATTAACGGAGGACAAATGCATAGAACTTATACAGCGTATAAAATTTCTGGCTGGAATGAACGTATTGGAAAAAAAACGAAGTCAAGACGGTCATTTTGTGTATGGCGAAACGGAGCCTATTTTTGTACGAGTCTCAACTGTAAGCCTTGTGTGTGGAAGAAACAACGATCAGAAGGAATCTGTAGTAATAAGATTGCTTGATACAACACGTCTTCCTCTTGCTATAGAAAAACTTGGATTTAATGAAGCTCAACTCGAAAAAATTAAAAAAATAAGTAGAGTAAAAAATGGACTTGTAATAATATGCGGACCTACAGGTGCCGGAAAATCTACAACAGCAGCAGCAATGCTTGTTGAACTTTCAAACACTTGTGCTAACTCAACAAAAATAATCAGTCTTGAAGATCCTCCTGAATACCTGATACCTGGTATAACTCAAATACAGATTGATGAAAAAAATCCTTATCTCGAAGCGCTTATGCATGTTTTCCGCCAGGATCCGGATGTACTTATGATTGGCGAAATCCGCGATGAAAATAGTGCAACAGTAGCAATCAGGGCTGCTTTGACCGGGCACCTTGTTATTACAACGCTTCATACTGCCTCTGCATCAGGAGCTGTTCTTCGGTTGGAAAATCTTGGAATTCCAAAAAATCTGATTATTTCGGTATTAAAAGGTGTCGTTGCACAGGAACTGAATAATTTCGAGGGTCATGTAAATCTTTTAGCCGATGTTTGTGAACCAACAAATCAGCTTTTGAAAAATTCAGACAAAGATCTTTCGGAAGAGGAATTGGAAGCATGTTTTGAGCATACAACAAATTACAATCAGATGCTTGCAAAAACTATTTCGATTTTAAAAGAAAAGCATTCTGTAAAAGCTGAAGCTGTTAGCGATCAAAAAAAATCAGTATTTATTCCTTCCCAAAAATCAAAGGAAAAAGTGGAGGTGGCTGTATGATAAACAGTATTTCTAACAGAAGAAACAGACTGAAGTTTACACAAAATCTCTGGGATCTTATAGAATTAAAAAAATGCGGCCTTAAAAATGCGCTTTATATTATGTCGAAAAACGGCAGCCAAAAAAATAAAATAATCAGTCTGAGCGCTGCAAATCTTTATGCAGCTTTATATAATGGAAGCTCTTTTTCAAATGCACTAAAGGTTTGCCCCTTTATAGAGTTTGGTAAAGATTATATTTCATTTATAAGCTTTGCCGAGCGTTCTGGGAAGATTGAAAAAACACTTGGATTTCTTAAAGAAAAACTGGAACGAAATGAACAAAACCTTGAAAAAATCAAAGAAGCTTCAATTTATCCTGCCTTTGTAATTATTCTTGCAGTTACAGCGGGCATTACGCTTTATTTATATTCCTCATCTTTGTTTTCTAGGGAAAGAGATAATCCTCAGATGATACAGCAGTTATATTCAAGTTTGATTTTATCTTTTAGTTTTTTGCTTTTATTCTGCCTTATTGCTTTTGCTGTTCTTAAAAAAACTCTGGGTACAAACAAGTTGTATGAAGCTTTTCTAGCAACCGGATTTCTGGTGAAGGCAGGGGAGAGCCTTGCAAACGCAGTTAGCAATGCTGTGAATATTCTTGGTTATGATACTAAAGAAGGTCAGCTTTTTGCGGATGCTGGAGAGAAACTGTCTTACGGCATAAGTGTTAAAAATGCTTTTTCATTGAATGCAAAAGAAATGGGGCGTGGTGTTGAAATTGAAGAGGCCTTTTTCTACGCTGAAAACTCGGGAGGAGAAAACGAACTTTTTGACAAAATTGCCTTATGTCTCAATGCCCGTGATGAAAAAAGAAGGACAATTTGTTTTAAGCTTATTGAACCTTTTTTTCTAACAGGAACGGGAATCTTTTTACTTGTATTTCTTATGAACTCAGTGCTCCCGTTGTTAACGGACAGCTCTTTGTTTATTTAATTTTTATTTTTTATCTGGGAGGAAAAAGAAGTCTATGAAGGAGAAAAACTATGTCAAAAAAACAAAGCTCACACAAAATGAAAAGAAGCATTGGAAGAGTGAACCTGCCTTTACTTTTGTTGAAACACTCGCGGTCCTTGCCATCACGGCAGCACTCACTGCGGGTGCCACGGTTTCAATCTCGAAAATCGTGTCTATTGCAAAACGTACATCGGCCAAAAATCAAATTGGCCAATACAGCGCGGCATTACAATCCTACTTCCTCGATTGCGGACGCTTCCCGACTACAGAACAAGGACTTGCCGCTTTATGGGAAAAACCAGTTCTCTATCCGATACCAGAAGAATGGGACGGACCATACCTTGAGCGTAGACCAGGCAAAGATCCTTGGGGAACCGATTTTGAGTATATCAGCGCTGAAAGCTCCCTTATGCCGTCAGAGGTTTCTGCGAATTTGCCCTATGTACTCATTAGCTATGGGGCAGATAAAGAAAAAGGAGGAAGTCAAAATGGGCTCGACATCGTTTCATGGGAATAAAACCGGTATTGCTGCAATCATAATTCTAGCTCTTTCTTTTTGCACTGCGGCGGGAACTTACAGGTTAAAAAAATCAGCAGAAATCCGGCTCTGGGAAAAATCGCTTGTTATTTATTCTTCGCAATTGCAGGAGGAAAATCAGTCAGAAATAAACGGCAGGAGTTTGAAGTGAGGTTTCATACAATTCTTCTTCTAGTAACTTTTATGGGCCTCATAGGAATTGCCTTAAAGGATTATTGCTTTTATGTCTCCAGACTTGATAAAAAGGTAATTAATACCCGCCAGTCCTTTACCGCAAAAAAATTCATTGCCGAGAGTTTTAGAAATACATGCCAGGGAAAAGGCTTTAAAAATCTGGAAGAATGGCAGTTGTGCTGCAGAGCAATTTTTAAACTCGAATATATTGGCTGGTGTCAGGCCCAGGATTTTATGATTGATGATTTTGCGGATGGGGGAGAACTGATGTATGGAAAATGGCTTGTTTCAGGGGATATGGAAGAGTGTAGTGATGAGGTTTATTGCCGCAAGCAGGGGAGGGATTTTTGAAAAGCAGAAAGAGTAATGCTGTAAAATGTTCGACAGACTTTTATGATTACTATTCAATACCTTTTCCTGTAAAGGCTGTTGGAAGAATACAGAAAAATAAATATCTATGCTCTCAACTCGAAAAGCTTCATCCCTGTTTTTCTGATGACTGTTGTTTTGATTCAAGAATAAGGTTTTCTGCGAACGGTTTACGGGCTGATGTTGTAGTTATGCAAAAGTTTCGTCTTGCAGAGTATAAAAGACAAAATCATCATAAGCCTATATATATAGAAGAACTTAAGAAAATTCCATTTTTTAATGATCACAAAATCAAAGCTGGAATTGCTCTTGCAGCATTGGCTCTTGCTCTGCTGATTTTTCTAGTTTGTTTTTATACAAGATATAGGCAAAAGCAGGAGAGTATGCAGACACTTAAAACTTCTGTCTCTGCTGATTTTAATGAATCAAAAGAACTTGAACTTGCGCCAGATTCTTTTTTTGCAATTAAAACATTTTTTGAAACAATTTCTTTATATGATGGCAAGGTTTCTGATTTTTCCTGGAAGCTCAATGGTTTTACTCAGGATTACAACCTGTCTTTGCAAAACATTTTTCCTGAACAGCTTTTGAATTCTTTGCCTCAGGTGTCTTTTTCTTCTGTAACATATGATAACAAAGTTCCTTTGATGTCTGCTCAATTCAAAGGTGCGCTGCAAAGTTCTGATTTTCTTGCAAATGAAACTGTTGCTGTAAATGAACTTTCTGCTGCCTTCAGAGATTTTTTGTTTCAAAAAAAAATCAATATTATTGAAGAAACTGTAAAACCTTGCGGAATAAAAGCAAAATTGCCTTATGACCTTTCCCTGTTTAAGTCCTTGCTTGAATATTGTGTAAAGGAAGAAATCCCTTTTTCAAGTCTTTCTATAAATATGAGTAAGGATGGGGTTTTGTTTTATGCAGGTATTTCTACAAGTCAGATTAAAAATCAAGGTGACTTTTATAAATGCCTTTTAGAAAACGCCGGGGCTTTTTTTATCACAAAAGAAATCCCTGCGGATAATTCGGCGTTAAAAAGTTCCCCGCAGAAGCAGACAGCAAAATTATCGTCTGCAAAAAATGAAATTATCATTGGAAAAATACTACGCACTGATGGAGCAGCTATTGAATTTTATAAAGATGAAAACGGAAGAATAAAACAAAGGTAGGGGGAAAGTGATGAAAAATAATAAGCAGAAAAGGTTTTTGATTTTGCTTGCGGCAATATGTTTTTATAGCTGCAAAACTACAGGCCAGTTTACAGGCAGTTCAAATCTGACAATTCTGATTGTTGATGAAAAAGGTTGTGGCGTAAGAGATTGTGCTCTTACCTTAAGTAATTTTAATAAAGAGGAGCATGGTGTTACTAATGAAAATGGACTTTGTATTTTTAATAATGTTCCATCTGGAGAATATAAACTTACCGGCAGCAAAAAAGGCTACAAAAAAATGAAAACAGAAAATTTCAATTATATAAGTAAAGGGGAGGTTTTTTGTTTTGAACTTTATAGCTGCAGCTTTGTGTTTGATGAAGTTGAAAAATTATATGAACAGTGTAATTTCCAAAAGACTCTTGACCTTTTGGACGAAATTGTATGCGATAAAAAATCATCACTCTATGCTGCCATTTGTTTTTATAAGGCTTACGGATATTATCTTCAGAAAAATCAAAAATCAGCGCTAACCGAACTTAATAGAATGAAAAATGCAGATAAGACTTTTGAAGAAATTTACAAAGAATTTATAACCAGAATTGAAATACCTGATAATGAAAATGAAAAGGAGGAAGCATTATGAAAACAAAAAGAATAATAGTTCTTGCACTGCTTTTGTTTTTTGTGGCTGTCTTTCTTCATGCGCAAAACAAAGTGCCATATTCTATAAGAGGTGATATTTCAAATACGCTCTCATCTTCGATGAAAAGGTTTGAAGGTATGTTTACGAATAAATCTGAAAAAGAAGTTGAATCTTTTACAATTGTATTTTTTGTTTTTGACCAGGACGGAAACAGTCCTCTGAGGGGAAGAAACAATGTTGTAATAAGGATAGACGAGAGTGTTCCAGCTGATTCTATTCTTTCATTTTCACAAGCGCTTGATGATTTTTTTTATACCACAGATGATTCCAATACTTTTGAAGATGAAATTGAATATGAATGTGAATACTTATATGTAAGCCGTATTTCATATTCTGATGGCAGCGAATGGACCGATCCCTTTGGTTTTGAATATTTTTGATGGAGGAAAAAATGACTGTTATTAACAAAAGAAAATTCTTTTTATGTGCTGTTTTAATTGCAGCTAGCTTGGGGGCAGCTTCCTGTTCTCTTTTTGAAAAACTAAGTCCCAGCTTTGAAATTACAAATCTAAAGTGTAAGGACGCTGCTGTCTATTTTGATTTTTATAATGATTCTTCGAAAACGATTTCTGTCCTTCAGTTATATGTGAGTGTGCGCGATAAAAAAACTGGAGAGCTTGTTGGCCCGGCATCAGGAATACTCTCCTGTGATTTTAAGCAGGAAATACAGGGACATGAAAAAAAGGAAATGTTTATTTCTTTTGAAGATTATCTTGAAACTTCAGAAGAAACGGCTCCTATACTTGAAATTGTTTCACTTGTAGTTAGCCGCATTGTTTATTCCGATGGTACTGTCTGGAAAGATACCTTCGGCCTTTATGATGCAGTAAATACATCTGGCGGAACAACTTCTATAAAAGAAGTTTCACACGAAAAAGAAGTCCCAGACCAGGAGCCTGTCGATGTCCCAGAATCTGATCCCACTGTGGTCCCTGAATCCGATTCTCCTGTGGTCCCTGAGCCTGTCGAAGGGCCAACAGAAGATCCAAGTGAGGTCCCTGAGCCTGTCGAAGGGCCGGGCGAAAATCCAATTGTGGCCCCAGAACCAAAGAAACTAACCCTTCTTATATACATGGCTGCCGACAACGATCTGGAAAGCTATGCGATTCAGAACCTCAAGGCCATGGAGCATGCTGCTTTTGAAAATATGAATGTCCTTGTGTTGCTTGACCGCGCTCAGGATTATGATGAAACAAACGATGCCTGGACAGATACCCGCCTCTTTGAATTAGTTCATGACCAGACAGACAGCAACTTTATAATTTCAAAGCGTCTTGACTGCCCCATTCTTGGCATTTCGTCAACTGCCCAGACCGAGCTTGATATGGGAAATTTCAACGTCCTGCGTAATTTCATTACCTTTGCAAAAAATGAATACGAAGCCGAAAAGTATTGCATGATTATCTGGGGGCACGGCACCGGTTGGAGATATTCTTCTCTTCCAAAAAATCAGACCTCCGCCCGCGCTGTAGCAATTGATGATAAATCTGCTACTTATATGAGCGTTTCACAAATGGGACGCGCCTTAAAAAATCAGGGACTTTGTGTTGTTGGTTTTGATACTTGCTTTGCAGGTGTCTTGGAAAATGTATATGAAATTAAAAATCACACAGCGTATACAGTTGCGAGTCCCGGAGTTTCTCCTTCGGCAGGCTGGGATTATCGCTGTCTTTTAGAAGATCTTTCGGAATGCAGCTTTACTACAAAAGAAATTGCCCAAATTATGGCTCAAAGCTCTGCTGTAAATACAAGTGTTTTTGATAATTCAAAGCTTTATGATGTAATGGAAAAGTTTGAAGTTTTTGCCGAAAAACTTTCTGCTACAATTACTTCTGCACAAGACCAAATCTCAATCCTGGATGATTTTCAAAAAATAAAATCCTACAGCTACCGTCAGTATCCCTGCGATTTATTTATTGATATCCGCGCAATGGCAGATTATTATTCAAGTTCATCAAACACCGGATTATTACAGGCTTCAAAAAATCTTCGGAACGCTATTGATAGAGCAGCTTCTACAAGTGGTTCAGAAAATCCACAGCTGGGAATTCATCTTATTCCGCTTATAGATTCAAATGTTTATTCGGCTTTTCATTCAATAGATTATAAAAAGGATTTTAATAATACAGACCAGTGTATGTTTATAAAAGAAAGCCAATGGTGGGTACCATCCTTAGACGGTACCTCCCAAAGCCTTTTAGATAAGTTATTTTATTGGAGCTATTAGTCGTCAAGACAGGCATCAAGATCTTTGCAGATTTGTTCTTTATCAAGATGGCGTCCAATGATTACCATCTTAATCATGCGGTCGCCGACTTTTTCATCCCAGTCTTTTTTCATTTCAGGTTCTTCTGCAAGGACACGCTTTTGTTCTGCAGGAGGGCAGGAAGCAAGCCAGTTTCCGGAATAGCCTGCCTGAATCTGACGTCCGGATGTTTCAAGAACGTATGCCATGTCGTCTTCATCGCTGAACCATACAACACCCTTTGAACGGATAATGTTTCTTGGCCAGGCACTTGCAAAACGGTCAAGCTTTTCGCGGTTGAATGGACGACGGCGGTAGTAAACAAATGAACCTATTCCATATTCATCTTCGCTTTCGCCTTCGTGTTTGTGTTCATGGTGATGGTGGTGGTGTTCATGTTCGTCGTGATCATCATCATCGTCGTGGTCGTGATGGTGCTCATGTTCCTCGTGGTGTTCTGCGGTCCCTGAGCCTGTCGAAGGGTCATCATCTTCTTCATCATGCTCCTCAAGGGCTTTTACCCAACCAGCACTTGCGTAAACTGTTTCAAAATCAAAGCGGTCTGTTCCAATAATTTCTTCTACAGGAACTTCGCACTTAGTTGTTTCAAAAACCTTAACGCTTGGCTGAATCTTATTAATAACAGCGCGAACCATTTTCATCTGTTCGTCTGTTACAAGGTCGCGTTTGTTTACAATCAAAGTAGAACAGAATTCAATCTGCTGAATCAAAAGAGACTCAATGTCTTCTTCATCAATGCCTTCCTTCAAAAGGGCTTTTCCTTCGTCAAACTCTTCTACAAGGCGGCTTGCATCAACAACACCAACAACGTTATCAAGCTTACCAATTTCAATTGTTTCAATAGCCTGTGCAATTGGCATTGGTTCACAAACTCCGGAAGCCTCAATCAAAATGTAATCAAATTTTCCACTCTTCATAAGGTTTTCAATCTGATTAACCATATCGGTTTTGAGGGTACAGCAGATACAGCCGTTTGTAAGAGGAACAAGACTGCTTGAATCTTCAATCTTTGCCTCTTTAGAAATAAGGCGTTCATCTACGTTTACCTCACCAATATCATTTACAATTACCGCTACCTTGTAACCCTTCTGGTTAGTAAGCACACGGTTCAAAAGTGTAGTTTTGCCGGCACCCAAATATCCGCACAATAAAGTAATAGGAATTTTTTTAGCCATTTTTATATACTCCTGTATATATCTATGAAAAAATGCGGAGCCAAGGTTCGTATTTTGTGGAGCGTCCTCTTCTTTTAGCGGAGCAAAATACGGTTCTTGGCGTGAGTATTTTTTCATAATATGATTTCATCTATTAATATAATAAAAATAATGGTTAAAGTACACAAAAACCGCACTATTTTCTTTTTTTTTCGAAAATATGGGTGTATAATATAAAGCAATGTGGTGGTTGAGCTTGTCTAAACCACTTTTTAAGGAGTTTGTAATGGCAATGAGATTAGTAACACGTTCAGATTTTGATGGCCTTGTTTGTGGTGCTTTACTTTTGGAGGCAGGTATTATTGATACCTGGAAATTTGCACATCCAAAAGACCTTCAGGATGGCCTTGTAGAAATAACCGAAAATGACTGTCTTGCAAATGTCCCTTTTGTTCCGGGGTGTGGACTCTGGTTTGACCATCACTCTTCGGAATTTGAGCGTCAGGAACTCGAAGGTAAATACAAAGGAGAAAGCCGAATTACACCTTCCTGCGCACGAATTATATATGAATACTACGGCGGAAAAGAAAAGTTCCCTAACTTTGACGATATTATGACCGCAGTTGATAAGGTAGATTCCGGTAATCTTACAATAGATGAAATTCAAAATCCTCAGGGCTGGATTCTTGTAGGCTTCCTTATGGATCCTCGTACTGGTCTTGGCCGCTGGCGTGAATTTACAGTTCCAAACTATGCGCTCATGGAAAAGCTCATGGTAGCCTGCCGTGATAAATCAACAGAAGAAATCCTTGCAATGCCTGATGTTCAGGAACGTATTGCTGTTTATAACGAACAGACCGAAAAGTTCAAAGAAATGGTAAAGGCTCACACCCGCACAGAAGGCAATCTTATAATTTCAGATCTCCGTGGAGTAGACCCAATTTATACTGGTAACCGCTTTATGATTTACTCTATGTATCCTGAGCAGAATATTTCTGCCTGGATTGTAAGCGGACGTGGTGGCCAGGGATGTTCTGCAGCTTGTGGTTACAGTATCCTTAATAAAACAAGTAAGGTTAATGTTGGAAGCCTCATGCTTAAATACGGTGGCGGTGGACACGAAAAGGTTGGAACCTGTCAGTTCACAAATGAAAACATGGATACTGAGCTTCCAAAAATGCTCAAGGAACTTTCAACCCTCGCTAATGCGTAAAAGAATAGGTGTAGTTACTGTCTGCCCCGAAAGCGATTTTCAACAACGTGTTCTATCTGGTATTTATGCCCAGGCAGTTCAGTACAATTATGACATTCTGGTTTTTTCTCCGCTGGCACATGTGTCAACAAAATCAAAGGATTATGTAAAAGGTGAATTGAATATTTACAATCTCATCAACTTTGATCTTCTTGATGCTGTTATTGTCACACCTGTTCCAATGGAAGAAGAGGGAAGTACTTATATAGTAGAAAACCTTTTGAAACAGTTTAAGAAAAATTGCAAAGTTCCCGTCGTTTCCATAGATTCATCCTTCGGCGATTATCCTGTTGTACGCACAAATGAAAAAATCCCCTTCAGCCAGATTACAGATCATCTTATCGAAGTTCACGGTTGTAAAGATATTGCTGTTCTAAAAGGCTCCGACAGTTTTGAAGGTTCCAAGGCCCGGCTCGATGGAATAATTGAATCCATGCAGCGTCACGGTTTAAGTCTTAATCTGGCTCAGGTTTATGACGGGGACTATTGGTACACAAGCGGCGAAATGCTCGCAAAGCGATATTTAAACGGAGAACTTAATCTTCCGGATGCCATAATCTGTCTTTCTGATTATATGGCAATAGGGCTTACTAACGAACTTTTAAAAGGCGGAGTAAAAATCCCGGAGCAGGTAATTGTTACCGGCTTTGATGCTGTTGCCGAAGCAAGCATGAACGACACTCCAATTACAACCTTCCAGCCATATACTTTTGAAACAGCCGGCAGGGCTGTTGATTTAATTCATTCAACCTTAAATCCTAAAGCAAAACTAAAACCAATAAAAATGCAGGATAAAGATCTGCTTCGTATTGGTGCTACCTGTGGATGCCCTGAAGACGAAGAATATACTCATTCAAGAATCCGCCAGAACCAGTATATGCTTCAGCAGAATTTTAATGACAAAAAAATCTGGAATGGAATTGGAATAGGCACTCTTTTTGAAAGTTATACAAACGAAATCCTTACCGGCACTTCTTCAACAGGCGAGTGCCTTTTAAAAATCTATGAATCAAAATATCTTATTCAACCCTATGAATATCTTTATCTTTGTTTAAATCAAAACTGGACCGATTCCGATTCTGATTTTGAAGACGGCTATACCGAACAGATGAACATGTGTCTCTTTGCCGACAGATTAAAAAAATATCCCGGTAACGAAAATCACATTTTTTATGGTCCTGAGCATGAAAAGTTTTTCCCTGTAAAACAGATGCTCCCCGATTTTGCCATAAAAGAAAAATTTGCAGAGCCTCAGGTTTTTTATTTCTTCCCTGTGCATTTTAATACAATCAGTCTGGGCTATATGGTTTTGCAAAATAATCTTTCCTTAGATTATATTCCGGGGCTTGTTTTCCGTAACTATGTAAGAATGATTAACAATGCACTCGAAATGTCCCGTACAAGAAATAAAATCATTTCTCTTTCTGAGCACGACATGATGACAAATCTTTATAACAGACGAGGACTAAATCATTCTGTAAGCATTATGAATTCTCGTGCCAAAAAAGGAGACAAGTGGCTTGCTATTGTTGCAGACATGGATGGTCTCAAATTCCTTAATGATAATTTTGGACATTCAAAAGGTGATGAAGGCCTGAATTTTATTGCCGATACAATGCGCCGTATTACAGCATCCGATGAAGCCTGTGTTCGTAACGGTGGTGATGAATTTGTAATTGCGGGTCTTGGAAAATATAGTTCAAAAGAGATTGACGAAAGAATCCTTCACTTTAATACATTAATAGAAGATTATAATAAAAACAGTTCTGTTCCCTTTAGCGCAAGCATTGGTTACTGCATAATGCCCTGGGGCCAGGGAGATGCCTTTGATAAAGCTCTGGAGCAAGCCGATGTAAATATGTACCTGGATAAACGCCAGAAAAAAAATCGCCGCTAAAGGGCTATATTGTCCCCCCTGCCTCTTTTATGATAAAATAACCAAACCATTTTTCTGAGGTAAATTATGAAACGTATCATCACAGTTCAGGATATTTCATGTGTAGGAAAGTGCTCTCTTACAGTCGCACTTCCAATTATTTCTGCAATGGGTGTAGAAGCAAGTGTTCTTCCTACTGCCGTTCTTTCTACACATACAGCATTTAAAGGCTTTACATTCCGCGACCTTACTGCCGATATTCAGCCAATCTGCGACCATTGGAAAAAGGAAAAAATCCATTTTGATGCAATTTACACCGGTTACCTTGGATCTTTTGAACAGCTAGATTTGATGCACAAGCTCATCGCCGATTTTGGCGGAGGCGATACTCTTACAATTGTAGATCCATGCATGGCCGATAACGGAAAACTCTATACAGGCTTTACCCAGGATTTTGCCTTTGCAATGTCCAAACTCTGCAGCAAAGCAAATGTAATTGTTCCAAATCTAACCGAAGCAAGTTATATGTTAGGCATACCTTACAAGCAGTCTGGTTATGATGAAGACTATATAAAGGATATTCTTAAAAAGCTGGCCGCTCTGGGAGCCCAGAAAATTGTACTCAAAGGCGTAGAGTTTGCAGAAGATCAGCCGGACCTTAAGGGAGTTGCCGGAAAAATTGGAATAGCTTCTTATGATTTTGGCACAGAGTCTTTTACCTGGTATTTCCACAAAAAAATGCCTGTAAGCTTCCACGGAACAGGTGATATTTTTGCAAGCGTCCTCACCGGTGCTCTTATGCGCGGACTTTCTTTGCAAAAAGCCTATTCTCTTGCTGCCGATTTTGTTGTAGAAGCAATAAAAGAAACCTTGAGCCACGAAAACTACAACTGGTATGGCGTAGACTTCGAAGCCGCCTTCCCGTATTTAATAAAGAGATTGTCAGATCAAGTCCGATAATGACAAGTGTCATTCTATGAGCGATAGACTTTGTCATCCTCGGGCTTGACCCGGGGATCTCATACATGGAGTCACTATGAAACAAATAACAATCCTTGATTCAACCTTGCGAGACGGCGCCCAGGGCGAAGGAATAAGCTTTTCTGTAAAAGACAAAATCCATATCTGTCAGGCGCTTGATGATCTTGGAATTCAGTATATCGAAGCCGGAAATCCCGGAAGTAATCCAAAAGATATGGAATTTTTCCAGGAAATACAGAAAGTTCCGCTAAAAAATGCAAAAATCTGTGCTTTTGGTGCTACCCGCCGCAAAGATATTACCTGCCAACAGGATGCCCAGCTTCAAAGCCTTTTAAGTGCCCACACCGATACTGTAGTTATTTTTGGCAAATCCTGGGATTTTCAGGTAAAAGAAATCATCAAAACAAGTCTCGAAGAAAATCTTTTGATGATTAAAGAAACCTGCGCCTACTTAAAGCAAAATGGCCGCACAGTTTTCTACGATGCCGAACACTTTTTTACAGCCTATGAACAGAATAAAGAATACGCACTAAAAACTTTAGACGCAGCCATAGAAGGTGGAGCTCAGGTAATCTGTCTTTGCGAAACAAAAGGCGGCTTTATGATTGATGAATGCCGTAAAGCTGTTGCCGACGTTGTTGCAAAATTTTCCGATAAGGTTCAGATAGGAATTCATACACATAACGACTGCGGACTTGCTGTTGCAAACTCTTTAGTTGCAGTAACAGAAGGTGTAACTCATGTTCAGGGAGTTCTTCTTGGCTTTGGTGAGCGCACAGGAAACGCAAACCTTTCAACAATCATCCCTGATCTCCAGCTTAAAATGGGTTATGAATGTATTCCTGAGCAGAATATGAAAAAACTCACCGCAATTTGTAATCAGATTGCCGAAATTACAAATATCAGCATGAACCAGCAGTCTCCTTATGTAGGAAAATCTGCTTTTGCCCACAAAGCTGGAATGCATATAGACGCAGTTCTTAAAAATCCTTTTGCCTACGAGCATATAGAGCCCGAAGTTGTAGGAAATAACCGCGTTTTCCTTATGAGCGAAGTTGCAGGTCGAGCCACAATAATCGAAAAAATCAACCGTTTTGCACCTCAAATAAAGAAAGATGATGAGATTGTAGAAAAAATCATGGCCCATATGAAGGAGCTCGAAAAAGAAGGATATCAGTTCGAAGGTGCCGATGGAAGCTTTGAACTCATGGTTCGCAAGGTCCTGGGCCAGTATCAGCCTTTCTTTAAGCTGCATTATTACACCACAAGCGGTTCAAATCCTCGTCCCGAAGAAGGGGTTTGCTGTTGCGCTCAGGCTAAGGTCGAAGTTGATGGTCAGATAGAAATTACAGCAGGGGAGGGCGATGGTCCTGTAAATGCACTGGATATTGCCCTTCGTAAAGCCCTCGAAAAGTTCTATCCTTTAGTTTCTCAAATCCGCCTTGTAGATTATAAGGTTCGAGTTATAGATACAAAAGCCGCCACTGCCGCCAAAGTTCGTGTAATTATAGAAAGTACCGACGGAAGCTCCAGCTGGACCACCGTAGGCGTCTCTGCCGACCTTATCGAAGCCTCCTGGATAGCCCTTTCCGACTCTTTTGACTATAAACTGATCCACGATATTGAGAAAAGGTATAAAAAGATTATATAATTATTTGAGGGGTATGTGCCGAAAATATATGCACGGCTTATATTGGATTTAATGCGGATTATTGAGAAGGTTAAACGATATAAAAAAACAAAAAGTTATTTTTATTGTTTTTTTTGTTGACTTCTGAATAATACCGTGTTAAGATAATTAAAAAGGGTTTATACATTAAAGGTCGTTGGCCTGTATAAACTTTTTAAAAAAAAAGGAGGATTTTTTTAAATGAAAAAAATCGTAGGAATTATTGCAGCTCTTGCTATGGCAGGTGCTGTTTTCGCTGTGGACGTTGCTTCAATGATTCATGGTTGGACAGATCTTTTGAGCATGGACTTGGCTGCTGACAATGCTAAACCAGCTTTCTTGGGAGTTCGTGATCCATTTGATCGCCAGTATGCTTGGTATTCAACAGGTATCAAATTCAGCGTTGCTGCTGACAAATGTGGTGGTTCTTTCGAAGTTAACCATCGTGATGCAGAAGTTATGAGCGTAAATGCTTACGTTCAGCCAACAGATGCAGTAAAAATTGCTGTAGGTAAAATTGGTCTTGCTACAAACGCAGAAACAATCGACTACACAAAACTTCGTGCATTTGATGATGGAAAAGAAGGTTGGGCAATCGACCTTACTCCAGTAGATGGTCTTACAATCAACACTATGTTGGTTACTGGTGCAGCTCGCGGTTGGGGCTGGGCTTTCTGGGGACAGAACGGAAAGATCGGTGAAACAGGAATTAAGATTGGATATTCTGCAGACTTCGGTTCAGTATTCGCATTGGTTGACTATGCTGATCCTGTAACAGATATTTCTGCTGGATATTCTGGAAACTTCGGTGGAATCGGAATCTTCGCTGACTTTGCTTATACAATGAAAGAAAATGCTAATGAACTTGGTGTTGACTTGTTCGTAGACGGACATGCTGATGCATTCGGATACAAAGTATATGTTAAGTTCGCTCGTGGTCTTGACACAGAAGTTAATCAGCTTTGTGCTAAATTCCGCGGATCATTCGCTCTTGACTTCGGAAATGCTTACCTTAGAGTTGTAACTGTAAACGCTCTTGCTGATGAATTCCCAATTCAGGTTCAGCCAGGTCTTGAATTCAACATTGGTGCAGCTTCACTTGACGTTGGATTCCAGTTCGACATGAACTCTGACTTCGATTCTACTAACTTCGGTAACTATGCTGCTGGAGCTAAGCAGATCCACATGCCACTTATCTACAGAGTTGTATTCTAATCTGTACACAGCGTGAAATAAAAAAGACTGTCCGAAAGGACAGTCTTTTTTTTTTTGTAATTTACTGATTATTTTCCAGGGAAAAACTTAAGAAATACTTAGATTAAAAAGATTACTTAAATCAATTTACAATTCTTTGATAAATAATGTCTTTGGGAAGGACTCAGAACGATTGTTTTATTGGATCCATGAATTTCTGAATGATAAATGCTTCGTTTTGTGGGTTTGTATATAATAAAGGCATTAACATCTCTACATAGCTTGGCAGTTACAGAAATTATCGAACCTATAAATGTTTTTTTCATATCAGATACGACTTCTGTTTCTGACCTAAAATTTCCTCTTTCAACGGACAAACCTTTTTTATCTAAAAAAGCTGCAGAAGAAACATGATTTTCATCCTTCCAAAACATTTTATTATATTCTGGAGGAAAAACAGCTCTGTATAGCAATTCATTGTCATTAAAAGTGTTGTCCATTAAAAACTCTCCAGTAATTGATTTACTGAATATGGGGTACAAGGAACTTTACCGTTTGTTTCAGAACCGTCTTTTTGTACCCAATAATATGATAATTGAGTTGATTTTGTAATTTGAAATTCTAAATAAGTTCCATTTTCACCATCAAATTCAATTTGAATCGAATTATTTGCGGTTGGAAAAACCTGTGGTTGAAACTTTAAGTCAATTAGCAAAGATTTTGCTTTCTTAATTGTTTTTTTTGAAAATCTTCGAGCGCCATTTCCATTCCAATTTCTTGGTAATTGCTGGATTTCGTTAAGTTTATTAAGATTGTTTATCAATTCTTTTGAATACACTTTTTCAGCAGTTTCACGTCGAAGTTTATCTGCAATTAAACTTCTTACACTTCTGCCCGTTAATGAGGATTCTTTTTTTACAACTGTCTGAACTTCAAAAGGAATTGAAATAAACATAATCAATAACCAATTTAAAATATAAGTAAAGAATAATGAAAAGTCAAGAAGTATAATTATTACATAGTTTATGAAAAAGATGACAATCAGGAAATGACATGGTATACTATGCAGAGCGATGAAGAAAATAGGCTGCAGGATAAGCTTAATATTATCTTTATAGACCTTGTATCAATCTGCAAGAAATTAAGATATATGAGTCAGGAAGATGCCAACTGGTTTACTCAAAATTCAATAGATATTTACGAACGCGGCCTCGAAAACGGCATGAAAAAAGGCCTTGAGCAGGGATTACAGCAAGGTGCTGAAAAAGAAAGCCATCGAAACTGCCATTGCATTCCTAAAAGAAAAGATCCCCCCTGAAATAATTGCCAGATGCGTAAAACTTTCATTGGAAAAACGTACTAAAATTTGACTTTACAAAAATCAGTTTTATACTATCTATTACATTTTTAAATCTAAGAGGTATTAATATGACTTATGGTTACATTCGAGTTAGTACAGACAAACAGACTGTAGAGAATCAGCGTTTTGAGATTATTGGTTATGCTAAGACTCAAAATATCACTATTGATAAATGGATTGAAGAAACAATCAGCGGAACTGTTTCGCCGGATAAAAGAAATCTTGGCAAACTTATTCGTTGTGTGAATAAAGGTGATTCAATTATATGTTCGGAACTTTCAAGGCTTGGACGTTCAATGTTTATGATAATGTCAATTCTAAATAGTCTTATGGAAAATGAAGTAGTTGTGCATACAGTAAAAGAGGGATACAGTCTGGGACAGGATTTGCAGAGTAAGGTTCTTGCATTTGCTTTTAGTATTTCTGCCGAGATTGAAAGGAATCTGATTGCGGAACGTACAACAGAAGCACTTAAACGCCGAAAAGCAGAGGGTAAAACTCTTGGCCGCCCTAAAGGACGCAAAAACTCCAGTTTAAAACTTGCAGATAAAGAAAAAGAAATAAGACGAATGCTAAAGGAGGGTTATACTAAAAGCTACATGATTGAATATTTTAATATCAGTTCTGCAACGTTATATAACTTCTTCAGAGCAAAAGGAATAAAATATTAAAATCATCAGTTCATTATCTGTAAAACGTCTGCAGTTTACAATCTTATTAAAGTCTATTATAATTTTAAATCATAAAAAATTTTATTATATGGAGCAATTATGTTCAAAAGGAAAAATACTATTAAATTTTCAGCAGCAATAATTTCAATATTATTTATGCTTTCATCTTGTCAGTCAACCAAAGAAGAAGTTTCTTCGGACAGTTATAATCAGAATACAAAAATTGAAGTTTCAAACGAAACAGAAATTACTGAAGAAAACACAGAATCTTCAGAGGCTTCTGAATCCACAGATGATACACTAAAAACCTTTACTTCTCAAGATTCTAAAGCCCAAAATACCTGGGCAAAGAATTTATTAACCTTAGGCAATAAGAACGATTATATACTGATGGAAGATACATCAAAAGCAATAGTAAGAGATTTTGCAGGTCTCAAAGAAAGCGATTTGAATTTCCTTCTTAGAGTCGATTCAAATCTCGCCGGTTTTGGATGTTCTATAATGGGTGCTTACTTTATCGCCCAGTTTGATGATGTTGCACGTGTAAGAATTGCTAAAGCTGCACAACAATATTTTGATGATTTTGAAAACAAGAAACTTTCAAATAAGAAAAATGTCGCCAAAAATGCATATGGCTCAATTAATTACAAATTAAATTGGGGAACTTTTAAATCTTCTACACCAAACAACGGAACAGGGCCTGCATACTTAGGATATGAGTTTGTAAAAAAACAACCATATTTTATTATCTGGAGTTATCCACTTCCAAATGATTATTATGAGATTGCAAAGGATAGTACAACAAGAGAATCTTCTTCTGTAAAATTTTATTTTACAAGAAATCAATTGAAAAAATTAGTAGAAATTCTTTCTGAAGAAAATCTGGAGAATTATTATTTTTCTTATTAAGTGAATAATTTATTCACTCAATTCATTGAAAAAGACTGTCTTATGGCAGTCTTTTTTTTTATCTTTTATTTATAAGTAAGAATAAAGCTTCAAAATTGTTCTTTTTTCAAGGTTTTCAAATTATTAATTATAATAATTATTTTTTAAATTTTTAACAAATTCTACATTAAATCCAATTTTTTACCATATATTTTTCATAATTTTTTCATTTAAAAAAAACGGAGGATTTTTTTAAATGAAAAAAATCGTAGGAATTATTGCAGCTCTTGCTATGGCAGGTGCTGTTTTCGCTGTGGACATTGCAACAATGATTCACGGTTGGACAGATCTTTTGAGCATGGACTTGGCTACTGATGGAGCTAAACCATCTTTCTTGGGAGTTCGTGACCCATTCGATCGCGAATATGCTTGGTATTCAACAGGTATCAAATTCAGCGTTTCTGCTGATAAGTGTGGTGGTTCTTTCGAAGTAAACAAGCGTGATGCTACTGTAATGAGCGTAAATGCTTATGTACAGCCAACAGATGCAGTAAAGATTGCTGTAGGTAAAATTGGTCTTGCTACAAACACAGAAACAATCGACTATACAAAACTTCGTGCATTCGAAGGAAAAGAAGGTTGGGCAATCGACCTTACTCCAGTAGATGGTCTTACAATCAACACTATGTTGGTAACTGGTGAAGCTCGTAGCTGGGGCTGGGCTTTCTGGGGACAGAACGGAAAGATTGGTGAAACAGTAGCTAAGATTGGATATGCTGCAGACTTCGGTTCAGTATTCGCTTTGATCGATTATGCTGATCCTGTAACAGACATTTCTGCTGGATATTCTGGAAACTTCGGTGGAGTAGGAATCTTCGCTGACTTCGCTTACACAATGAAAGACAACGCTAACTCTCTCGGTTTCGACGTATTCGTAGACGGACATGCAGATGCAATCGGATACAAAGTATATGCTAAGTTTGAACGTGGTCTTGATGCAGAAACAAACGCTCTTCTTCTTAAAGTTCGTGGATCTTACGCTCTTGACTTCGGAAATCTTTATCTTGGTGTAAGAATCCCTAACGCTATGGCTGATGAATTCCCAGTTCAGATTTATCCAGGACTTGAATTCAACATTGGTGCTGCTTCAATCGATGCAGGATTCCAGTTCAACATGAACACAGACTTCGATGCTGGCTATGCTGCAAAAGCTAAGTCTATCCATATGCCACTCATCTACAGAGTTGTATTCTAATCTGCACACAGCGTGAAATAAAAAAGACTGTCCGAAAGGACAGTCTTTTTTTATGCATAAATGTTTTTTATAAAAACTGATTATAAATCGTTCTTTTCTTTTAATTCCAAAACCTTTTCCAATGAAAGTTTTACGCATCTGGCAATTGTTTCAGGGGGTATCTTTTCTTTTAAGAATGCAATGGCATCTTCAATGGCTTTCTTTTCAGTACCCTGTTGAATGCCTTGTTGTAATCCCTGTTCCAGTCCTTTTTTCATGCCGTTTTCGAGGCCGCGTTTTTCGGCGTTGGCTAGAATTGTGTTGCGGTCGCGTTCGTAAATGTCTATTGAATTTTGAGTAAACCAGTTGGCATCTTCCTGACTCATATATCTTATAATGCTGTTTGCTGCCATAAGACCTTCCTCTGTTTTTACCAGATCTTTTACATAATCAATTTTCTTTTCATTATCGATGTAAGAAAAGAATAATCCCCATTTTTCTACTGGTGTAAGCTCTTCTATGGGTGTTCCATACTTTTTGCGGATTGAAACAAGGTCTATAAAGATAATATTAAGCTTATCCTGCAGCCTTTTTCCTTCATCGCTCTGCATAGTATACCATGTCATTTCCTGATTGTCATCTTTTTCATAATGAAAATTCAAAACAGAAATCTGATATACCTTTCCGGCTTCCCAGTTATTGCCTTTTTTTGCATTATTTGATAATAACCTTGCCGCCTGAATCTCTGCACGAACACCATAGTCATAGTCTTCTTTTCGTGCCTGAATTTCAATGTCTGAAATTTCACCGTTATCAAATTCGGCACTTACATCAAAGCACATTCCTTTCTGTTCATCTGTCTGTTTAACAGGTTCGTTTGGTTTGAGGGTTACACTCAAAACTTTTCGCCCGAGTACTGCAGAAATAAAACTTTGAAGTGCAAGATAAGACTCATCGGTTTCCTGGGTAAAAAGCCCTTTGAAAGTCCAGTCATAGATTGGACTTAGAAGTGCATTTGGATTTGGCCTTGAAGTATACAAAGCTGCCGGATACTGAGGTTCGAAAATTTCTTCTTCCATAAAAACTCCTTACCTATAGTTAACGAATTAATTTTCGAAAATGGGAAGTTTTTGGGGAGAGAAAATGAATTTTTATATAAAAAAAACGCCTTCCGAAGAAGGCGCTTTTTGTCTTTAAGAATTAACCTTTAGACTAGGATTAGAATCCAACTGTCAATTCGAATGGTACAGAAATTCCTGTCTTGTCAGCAACGTCGAGCTGGAGCCATGTGTTCCATCCCATACCACCTACGCTACCATTTGCACCAAGTTTAATTGTTGCTGCGAATGTGTCAGCCAAGAGGTTGTTTGCTTTGAAGTATGCATATGGAGTGAAACCATCAAGTGCATATGTAACTTTTGCAACAAGTTCCATTTCGAAATCTTTGTTAAGATCTGAGTTTGTCCAGATAACTGGAGCAGCGAACAATGAGTATCCGAATGCATCAGCAGCTCCAGAAACGTAAAGTTCTGGGCGGATCCAGTCGAAGTTTTCTCCCATGTATCCAACTACGTTCAAGAATGTCTTAACACCACCGAATGTGTTGTTATATCCAGCTCCGAACAACATATTTTTGATTGCGCCTTCAGCTTTAGGATCTAAAATTCCTGTCTTTGGATTTCCTTTTTCATCAACACCATATTTAGCAGCATCGGCATAAGCTGATGTAAGACCATCATGATATGTCCAGCGATTTCCACTTCTGTTGATGTCAACAAATGCACCAATTGAACCGAAGTCTGCACTGTATCCAAATTTTACACCAAATTCTTTGAGTGTTGGATCATCAGCATTTTTTGCCTTTGAGAACCAGAAATCATTTCCAGTACCTTCATTCAAGAAGAAATCAAGTCCTACACCTGCAGCATTGATAGAGAAAACAAATCCGTTTCCACCAAGACCAGTTACAGATTCTGTCCAGTCAATCTGTTCTTTGTTCAAAGCGAGGTCATAATTACCAACGCTAATCTTTAAAGCATCAACAGGTTTGAACCAGATTGTCTGTGTTGTCTGCTTAGTAACTGGAGCCCAGAAAGGATTAACAGCAGAACCCTGATCTCCATCTGTTGTGATCTTCAAGCTAGCACCAAAGTTGTCATCAGAAATGCTTACTGAAAAGTTTGGATTTGCATAGTCATGGCTGTCATTTTTCTGCTGAAACAATCCAACTGTCTCATCAGCACCGCGTGAGAATATTGTTCCCTTAATTTTTGTTGCAGCAGAGATATCTGATGCAAATACAGAAGTAGCAAATAATGCTGCTACTGCTAAAATTCCTACGATTTTTTTCATTTAAAAAAATCCTCCGTTTTTTTTAAATGAAAAG
>CAMNDY010000002.1 GCA_946535985.1 uncultured Treponema sp.
TTCTTTTGAATTCTACACCAAGTGGACCGTAGTCCCATGCACCTGCCTGGCCTCCATAAATTTCAGAAGCCTGATAAACAAAGCCTCGTCTCTTACACAAGCTGATAATTTTGTCCAGGGTACATGCGTGTGTGTCATTAGTATTTGCCATTTTTATCTCCTTACGACTCTGGCGTGGGCCGTTTTGTGATTTTTCGCCCAGTCGGTTCACATGGAATGTGCCTTCCTGCGCGTTTTTTTAGTTGTAAGGGAGAGATTACCATAAAATAGGAAATTTATCTAGTATGGAAAAAAGCTCCCATGGAGTTTCCCAGGGCTTCCGCATTATAAATAAAATATCACTATTATAGTGGCTCCCAGTCACAAAACGGAGGTCAAAACCGCGGCTAGCCGCTTGCCGCTGACTGTTGTAGTGGAACTATTAAATGCCGCTCCCGCGGCATCAACAGTCAGAGTCATTTTGCCCTCCGTTTTGTTCCTTCGCGCCACTAGATTTTATTTTAATATTTATAATGCGGAAGCCCTGTCTAACAATATTAGTATATTTTAGAAGTATAATCCTAAACCTACAGAAACCTTCAATTTTGTTTTAGTAAGTTTATCGTATATAGAAAAAACTAACTCACCTTTTGTTTCAAAATCTAATTGAGTATTAATAGCCTGATTATAACCAGCAATAAACCCTATTGCATAATTAATATATGGATTCTTTAAAAATAAATTCCCCAAATTGCATTCACTCAGGGGCGAAATTCCAAAAAATAGTCCTGTAAAATCTTCATGCATATATCCTTTAACATTTATTGAAAGAGAATAAACATTGATTAATGGATTTAAATTAACAGCGGTTTCAACAGAAAAATTACAAAAAGTATTTTCAAATGGTTTGGTAAGAAATTCATATGAAAAACCTGCCAATATATAATCATATACCTTATCAGATGAGGAATTTATTTCATCCATATAGCCTGATAGCACAAAATTAGCCCGATTTTCATGTGCAAACAAAAATAGATGAGAAAATAATAAAAGCGAAAACAATAAAGAAAATTTTCTCATAGGTTAAATATATATTATTATTTCGAATAAAATTATTTTTAAATATAAGCACTACCCCTCTACTTTAATTTTATGCTAGAATTTTTAAATTGTCCATCATTTTTTATTTACATCATTAATCAATTATTTCTTAAGAATCCTAAATGTATAGATTATGAGTTATTCTGTAGTTCTGAGTAAAAAACTTCTTATTCAACACCTGCTCAAGAAATCTTTTCGTACAAGTAATTAATTCATGGAATTTTACCTGCTATTACATTATAATTAAAGCATGAAAAAGTTTTTTTCGCTGGTGATTTTTTGGCTGATATTTTTTTCGGTGCATGCAATTCCTTATGATAATGTGCGCGAGTATACGCTGGAAAACGGACTGACTGTTTTTGTGCTCGAAGATACTTCTACTCCACTCATAAGAATTGAATATAGCGTGCGGGCAGGATTTTCTAATCAGACTAAAGAAAGCTGCGGATTTTTTAAGTTGTATACAAGGATTTTTGAAAAGCTTTCGCCACTGGATTTTGAAATTGCAGAATGTAATGCTGATTCTTCAAGATATATTTTAACTGTGCTTCCTTCGCAGCTCGAAAACACTTTTAACGCTCTTGCGCAAAATGCTTTTTCTCCTTCTTTTTCTGATGATGTTTTAAAAAAAGAACTTTCGCAATTAAAAAAAGAAGTTGCAGAAGAGGCTGCGTCGGCAGGTGGTTTTATAAATGCCGCCATAGATTCCCGCGTTTTTTCTACAGCCCCCTGGAAGCATGATTCCGGAGTTTACCCTGCCCTTTTTAATAAGACCACAGTTGAACAGGCAAGAAATATTTTACGTACAATTGGAGAGCGTTATTATACTCCGCAAAACAGTGCACTTTTTATAAGCGGCAACGTAAATGCAGATGTAATTCTTTCTCTTATAAAGGACAGCTTTGGATATTTTTATTCTTCATATTCTGTTCCATATAAGTTGAATACCACTGCAGTAAAAAATTCGCCAAGCTATAAAACTAAAAAATTTGTAATTCACAGTTCTGATATTTCCAAAGACATGACTCAGCTTGTAATGCAGTATACGGGTTTGAACATTGAAGAAACAGAATTATTTGCCCAGCTTTTGAATAACGATAATTCCTTTTTCAAATATAATCTTGTGAATCAGCCAAGCCTCAACATTCCGGGCAATGAATATATAAATGCTGCTGGCGCTCACAAAAAAGACAGTTCACGCCTGATTATTCAAAGTCTTTTGCAAAAACCTCAGGGCAAAAATGCTTCGTCTATAACTTCGCTGGACCAGGCAAAGCTTTTTATAGAAACTGTTCTTGGCGGAATTAAAGATACAAATTATCTTGAGTTTTATGCCGCCCAGATGTTGACTGCAAGTAACCTTAGTGCAAGCAATTCTTCTTCTACTGATTTTATGACAAACCTTGCTTCTTACTGGGCCCTGGAGCCGGAAGATTCTTTTATTGAAGATGTTCTTGAAGAAGGTCAGAAATCTTTAACAGCAAGAAATCTTTTTTCAAAAGAAGAAAAAATTACCGGGATTGATTTTGAAACAATAATATCCAAAGTCCAGGCAGAAGAACCTTATATTTTTGTAATCATAAACTCTGATGATTTTAAAAAGAATAAAGCCAAATATAAAGAAGCAGGTTTTGAAGAAGTAAATACAAAAAATGCAGCCTGGTACAATCAGGAAATCTTTGCAAAATACCAGGACCCCGAAATTGAAGCTGCTGCACAGTTAGTAACCGCTAACAAGAGTTCGCCGGCCTTTACAAAAGATTTTTTCACAGAAAATCTCAGCAAGATTTCTATTACTTCACTTTCAAACGGAATTCCTCTTGTTACAAAAAATAATGACAATTCTTCAAACATCACGATTCTTCTTTCTATCAGGGGTGGCAAACTTAACTCTGCAGACAATAATGGTTATGAAGAAGTTTTGATTACCCTGCTGGCCTGGAACATTCAAAAGGAAATTGCAAAAAAACAGCAGGAAGCAGTAATTCTTGGAAATGCTCTTGTTGATTATAACTGCGGTGTTACAAGCGGTACTGTTACCATTGAATGTTCACCTTATGATTTTGCAGCCTGCTGTAAAGCCATTTCCGATGCAATAATTTACAGTGATATTCTTCCCTCGCAGGCAGACAGGGCTGTTGCTAATGCCCAATATAAAAAGCGCCTGGAAAATGGAAGTGTTTCCAGACAGATGCTTGCGGCAGTTATGAAGGAGCTTTATCCAAAATCCTCATTTCAGAAGATTTTTGATGCAAAAGAAGAAATCCTTGTTGATACTAAATACCAGAAAATTATGGAAGGTTACCCAGCACTGCTTGATGCTACCCGCTACAGCATAATTTTAACAGGACTTGTTCCTCAAAACGCGCAGGAGCTTTTAGAGTCATCTATGGGAATTTTAACCCAGCGAAACTCAAAACAAAATCTTTTGACTGTTCAAAGCAAGCTCAAAAACTCAAGCACAAAAAAATCGGTAAAGCTTACACATACTTTCTTAACTGATGTTCCGGCAGAAAAAGCGGGTCCAATGCCTGCAAAACTAATTCCAACAACAAAGTTTCTTGATCCTGTTATGTATGTTTTTAAGCTTCCTCAGACCGGAACAAAAGAAAATGTGCTTACAATTGCGGTTTTGAAATATATGGAAAAACTTGTACAGGCAGAGATTGCTTCGAACAGTAAAATTAATTCAGCCACCGCACAGTTGAACCAGCCTTATCCAAATACAGACACAATTGTTTTTACAATTCAAAATGTCGAAGTCCAGAAAGAAGCCGATGTCTGCTGGGCCGCTGCTGTAAGTCAGCTCAACAATCTTTTAAACGGACCTTCTCAGGCAGAGATTTTGCAGCTGATTAAAGATTACTGGATAAAGGATGCACTTTTGCAAACACAAACAAACACAGGTACTGCATATCTTTTGCAAAAGGGCTTTGAGTTTTTCCCTTACGAAATCCAGCCTGATTTTTATTTAAAAGAGTATAAATATGTTGCCGATGCAAGCCGCGAAGATATTCTTGAAATTGTAAAAAACATCCCTCAGCAGCCAGTCTTGAGATTTTATGCAAAATAGGATTTTATTTTTGTAAAACAGAATCAACCAGAGTTTTGAATTCCTGATTCAAAAATACGTTTGTATAAGAAAGATTATCAGAGATTGAATAAACCCCGTTGTGTTCAACAATTGTATCTTCGTTCTGATCAAGGTCGCCTTTGAGTTCAATTACAGGTTCATCGTTCTGACCAAAGCGAGTCATTACAAAATATGGTTGAGAAAGCGGCTTTGCTTTCTGGTCATCTTCAGAAGCTTCTTCAAGCAGTTCGGCTTCTTCTTCAGGTTCCGGGATAGGCTCTTCTTTTTGAATTTTGAAGACAGGTTCTTCAGCTGTAAAGGTATAGCCTTCCGGGATTTCGCCAGCTTCTGTTTCTGCAGGCAGGCCGTCAGTACCGATTTTTCCAAGGCAGAGCTCTTCGTAAAAACGAGGATCGTCATTAGTAACAAAGAAGAGGGATTCTCCAGGTGCAGCTGGCGCAAATACGGCAGGCTTGATTTCGTATTCTTCTAGTTCTTCGATTTCTTCTACTTCTTCGACTTCTTCTATCTCTTCTTCTGCTGGCCCTTCGACAGGCTCAGGGGCCGCAGGAGGCTCTTCGGCTGGCTGGGCTTCTTCAATTTCTTCAATAGGCTCTGCTTCTTCTATCTCTTCAATTGGTTCGGTCTCTTCAATTTCTTCTACTTCTTCGATTTCCTCTATCTCTTCAACTGGCTCGGCATCATCAAGGGCTTCAACCTCTTCGACTTCCTCTACTTCTTCTATCTCTTCATCTGCCGGCTCTTCAACAGGCTCAGCGTCGTCAAGGGCTTCAACTTCCTCAATCTCTTCAACTGGTTCAGCATCATCAAGGGCTTCAACCTCTTCAACTTCCTCAATTTCTTCTACAGGCTCAGCGTCGTCAAGAGCCTCTACCTCTTCTACTTCTTCTATCTCTTCTACAGGCTCAGCATCATCAAGTGCTTCAACCTCTTCAACTTCCTCAAGCCCTTCGGCTGGCGGTTCCTGAGCTTGTCGAAGGACAGGGACCGCACTTACAGTAGGAGCAACTGCACCGGCAACATTCACATTTATCTTTGAGGTTTTAAGAACATCTTCAATTACGCGGCGGATTTCTTCTATGCTGGCACCGCCTGATACTGCACCAGAGGCAGCTTCGTTTGTACCAGTCTGAGCTTTTAAAAGCCCTATTATTTCTTCCCAGCTTGAATCAAGATAGGCATCAACCTGTTTAGAATATTTTTTTGACTTACCGCCAATGCTTTTTTTAATTTCTTCCGACAGTTCTGCCTTTCTGTTTTCAAGCTGGCGTGCAACCTGGGCCCATTCTACCTTTTCTTTATTTTCCAGGTACTCATTAATAATTCCAAACTGAACTTTCTTAATTCGGCTCTTTATAACTGCAACATAATCCCGCTTTATATTAAACAAAAGTGCTGCAAGTAAAAGCAGAGTCATGAAGACACAGGCATATATTAAATATTCAAGTTCAATCGGAAGTTCAAAAAGGTCACTGGAATAAACAGCCGAAACTTTAAAATAATTACTTTGTGCACTGGTCATCAAAAGCCAGTAGGCACCATCCGGCTGCTGAAGGATGCGTTCAAGGCCAGGCTTTTTATCTTGTGCAGCTGTAAACTTTTTCCAGGTATTTATGATTGGTGCATAAAATTCTTCCTGAGAAGTTTTAGGCAAACCTAAGACAAAACCGCCGCTGTAAGAATCCTCTGCAGTAACTGTAACAAAACTGTCGCCAAGATTGATGATTTTTTCATTTATCAACTGCTTTTCAAAAGCGTGAATGTCAAAATAGCAGACAAGAGTTGCAAAATATGTATTATCAGTAATATAAAATGGGAAAGAAATTACAAGACGATTGTTAGGCTTATCTAACATCATCTTAGTTTCGGGCTTATCGGCATTAACAAGAAGGACTTCGCCGTCGAGTTCATTGGAATCTTTTATAACATCGGTATAAAGCTTATAGGTTGTATTAAGGCTTACACGCTTAAGAACATCGCTTTCAAAAGAGCTGTAATGCAGGGTACGGCCATTTTTTTCTATAATACGAATTCCATCAAGGCCATAGTCTTCCAGTTCGTCAAATAACTGGGCCGTAAGATTTTTTCTTTCTGCAGAATCTTTTTCTGAAGGATTTTGATGTACAAATGTTTTTACTGCCGACGATTTTAAATATGCATTATCGCCGGTTTGAATCTTTGTGAGAATATCAGAAATGTAGGAATTGCAGCTTTGTGAGAGTTTTTCGAGCTGATCGTCCTTTTCGTTTATTTTTGTCTGTGCATAAAACTTTGTTTCAATCTGCGCCATTAAACCAATCTGCGCAAAAAAAACAAATCCTGCAAAAAGAACAAGTGCTGATAAAAAACTCAATGCCGCCTTCTGACCCGAAGACATTTTACTCCTTTAATTTAAAATAATACACTTTTATTATCGGCATGAAAAGGGGAAAAAAACAGTAAAACAAGTAAAGATAAGTGTTCTAGATAAGAATTAAAAACTTTTTCCAAAACCTATAAGAATTTTGACAGGAGAAAAAAACTCTTTACTATAAAAAACTAAATCTGGACGAAATACGATTCTATAGTCATTTGAAAATGAATAAGAAAAATCTATCAATGCCCCATAACAGAAAAAATTCAATGCTTTTGGGAGAATTTCTTGGTCACCATAAAAATAATACCTTGCATAACCAAGATGTAATTGAGGAACTATCGAAAATCGATTAAAACTTAATAAATATCCAAAATTCAAAGTAAAATCATATAAATAATTTTTTAACAGATTTTCTTTAACATCTCGTTTTTGATAAAAAAAACTAAAATCAGTTTCAAGAACTATATTATTTGTAAAAGTGTATGAATAAGCAATATCAAGGCAAGGAGCATTAATAAAATACTTCTGCTCCTCATATTTTATCGGGGTCGAAACTCCCCCAAACACTGAAATTAAATTAGCAGCAAAACAATTTGAGAAGAAACAAATAAACGATAATATAAATATATTTCTCTTCATTATTTTTTAATGTTACATAAAAGATATGTAATGTCAAGTTTGTATATAACCCTTAATTTTCCTGAACTTTTCTTTCTCAAGCTATTGACAAGATCCTCATAATTATATAACATATCTCTTACATTCTTAATGAATGAGTGGTTCTTTAGCTCAGTCGGTAGAGCAACGGACTGTTAATCCGTGTGTCGCTGGTTCAAGCCCAGCAAGAGCCGTAAAAATAAAACTCACCAAAAGGTGAGTTTTATTTTTTTAACGAGTATTTGCCTTGCTCACAAAGTTCGCATTTTTGCTTCGCAAAAAACGTCAAAACTCGAGATAAGTTAGAACATATAGCTCGCATAGGCTCGCATTTTTTTGCTACACAAAATGGATAAACAAGAAATTCGAAAAGAAATTAAAGCTCTTTGTTCTCAAAATGCAGACCTGCTTGCAGCTAAAAGTACAGAAATCTGCAAAAAAATCCTCTCATCGCCCCAATACAAGACCGTCACAACCCTTTTTGCATACATGGCGCTGCCAGATGAAGTTGATCTTACTCCTGTAATCCTGGACGCCCTGGAAAAAGGAAAAAATGTTGCTCTTCCAAAAATCATTTCACAAACAGAAAATATCATAAAATTTTTCTATTTAGATAAAACCAAAAAGCTCACAGAACAGACTGCCACAGGCACTTATAACATTCTTGAACCAGATGAAAGTCTGCCGACCACCCCGGATCCAGCCCAAAAAACTTTGATTCTTGTTCCGGGACGAGCCTTTACAAAAGAAGGCGACAGGCTAGGACGTGGCAAAGGATATTACGACAGATTTTTGAGTGAAAAGATTGTCGGATCAAGTCCGACAATGACAAGCTTCCCGAATTTCATGCTGGCCGGTGTTTGTTTTGATTTTCAAATAAAAAAATCCCTGCCGGTTGACGACAGGGATATTAAAATGGATATGATTTTTTACAAATAACTGTCATTCCCGGGCTTGACCCGACAATGACACATTCGTGTTACTTTACAAGAATAAATTCAACACGTCTATTCTTCCAGTTGTTGTCGCTGTCTTTTGGATTAACTACTGGTTTTGTACCGCCCATACCTTCGGTTGTAATGCTTGAAGCACTTACACCCTTCTTAACAAGATAAGCCTTAATAGCATCGGCACGTTCCTTAGAAAGAGGTCCAAGTGCTCTACCCCAGTCGCGTGGGTTATCAACTGTCTCTTCGTCAAGGTTATCAGATACGCGGTTTGCGTGTCCCTGAATTGTAATCTTATAATCAGAGAACTTCTTAAGAATATCAGCAATACGGTTAAGGATTTCTACGTTCTTAGCAGCCTGTTCTGCAGAAAGCTTAGCATTTGCATTCTGGAAGTTAGATTCATCAGACTCAAAGATAATAGAAGGAACTGCCATCTTAAGAACGTTTCCTTCGCGAATAACAAGAACGTCAACAGGAATAATTCCTTCAACTCTGTTTGTCATTCCAAGATTATCAGTTACAGTAAATGCATACTTATAATCCATAGCTGACTGAACGCGTTCTGCATTACCCTTAGCATCCTTTTGAATATTACTCAAACCATCCCAGATAATTCTTTCTGTAATCTGGCTCTTTCCTTCTGTCTTCCAGAAAGCTCTTCCCTTAGGATCATTAATTACAAATGACCAGTTCTTAACCTTAGCCTTTGTTGCACCTGTAAGCTTGATGAACAAATCATCATCAATACCGTCGTTATCAGGACTGAAGTATTCCGGTGCAGTCTGAACCTTAAGCTGAGGAGGAGTTGCTGTACAGATAAATGGAGAAGAAACTGCATTTACTCTGTTACCCTTCTTATATACAACATTCAAAGTTCCTGTAAAGGTTCCTTCGCAAACAGTTCCGGTTGAGTCGGCTCCGTTCCAGGTAATTGTTGCAGGAAGGTTTGCCGAGTCTTTATCAGAAAGTGCAAATACAGAAGTTCCATCTTCGCGGCGAACATCAAAGTTCCATGAAAGCAAATCTTCTTTTACAGTAGTACGAACTTCGAAGGTTTGTGTATCCAGAACATTGTCGTTGTTTGGAGAAATGCCTTCGCGTTCTGCTGTGAGGTAAATCTTTGTTTCGCGGTTATCAAGAACAATACCGTTCAAGTCTGTGCTAAAGCTGTTTCCGGCATCATCTGTACAGAAAATTACTACACTGTATTTTCCGTTAGCAGCAATGTTTCCTGATTCGTCTGTACCATCCCAGATAACTTCGTTCTTAGCACCAGACCAGGTATATTTCTTTACGCTCTTTCCTTTTGCATCACGAACATCTGCAGTCCAGAGCTTTTCTGCTGTAGACTTAGAAAGTTTAACAGTGATGTTATCCTGATTTCCATCGTTATCAGGAGAGAAGTAGGTCCATGGAGTTTCCCATTCCAAAGAAGGGAACTTTGTATCAAGTTCGAATTCCTGTGTAGCGGCAGCGGCATCGGCACCGTTTGCAGCCTTTACAGAAAGCTGTGCAGAATAAAAACCATCATCACAGCGGGTATTATCATCGTCGTTTCCATTCCATACAAAGTTTGCAGGAAGCTTTTTATTTTCTTCTTTTGTATAAACAGCTTTTCCGCTCTTATCTTTGATAATGAATTTGTAAGAAACAATATCCTTTGTCTGTGTTACAGGAGTAAAGGTGATTGTATCTTTAACCTTGTTGCCGTTTGGAGAGAAAGCAGTGTCTGCCATAGCAAGCAAAAGCTGAGTTTCTGTAGTATCAAAGGTAACAAGATCATTTGAACGGGCTTCGCCGGCATTTCCTGCAAGGTCAGTTGCTGTAAGTACAAGAACATACTGTCCCTTTTCTGCAATACCGCCCTTGTCATTAATACCGTTCCATGTAATTGACTCCGGAGGATATTCACCAAGGTCATAGGTCTTTACAACAGTAGTTCCATCTACTGTGCGGATTTCTCCCTTCCAGGCAGGAACCGGAGCACCGTTTGATGGAGTAATCATAATAGTATACTTAACGTCGGTTTTAGAACCTGCTCCAAATACCTTGTCGGAAGCACGAATCTGTGCGGCTGGCTTTTCTGTATCGAGCAGGAAGACAGGAGAAGAGATTTTTGCAGGAACATAACCGTTCAAATATTTTGCAGTTACATAAGCCTGATATTCTCCGTCGGCAAGCTTCTTTCCTTTGTCATCAGTTCCATCAAGAACAATTGTAGAAGGAGGTACTGCCCCCTTTGTATTCTGATTAAAGGCTTTTACAAGAGTACCGTTCTTATCTGTAATTCCAACTTCCCATTCTGTAAGTTTGTTTCCGGTTTTTTCTTCTGGAACAGGAATTGTTACATTAAGAGTGATTGTCTTGAAGCTTGAATCTGTTCCCGGTGAGAAATAGCGGGAACCGTCAATGTAAATATTTGTTGCAGGTTTTTCTGCTGAATAAATGATGTTAGTGATACTTGTCTGTGGAGCAACGTTACCGGCACGGTCTGTTGCGCTGATTTCGTATGAGTAAACTCCATCTGGAACCTGAGACTCATCATCGGCAATACCACGCCAGCTGAATTCTGCAGGTTCAGCGTTTGTCCATTTGTAAGTGCGGACAACAGTTCCGTCAACAGCTTTGAATACACCAAGCCATTCATCTTCTACAGATCCTGTCTGACTGATTTTTAAAGCAGCCTTAGCGCCTTCTCCAAAAATCTTATCTGACGGCTGATTAAGTTCGATGTCCGGAGCAACTGTATCTACAACAACTACATATTCCTGAGTTTTACCTACGTTTCCGTTGTCGTCTGTAGCAGTAACATAATAAGTATATTTTCCGTCAGGGGCTGTTTCACCATTATTCATTGCACCATTCCAGGTAATTGATTCCGGAATTGGTACTCCTTCTTTTTTTGCAATAAGCTGCTTAAAGAAAGATTTGAAGCCCAGCTTAGAAGGAAGTGCTACTTTGTTTTCGATTGTACGAATAACTTCGCCGCCTTCATTCATAATAACAAGGCTCCAGCCCTGAACATAACGTCTGTCAGAGATGTTTAAAGGAATTACAAGTTCATCCTGAACACCATCATTATTTGGCGAAATATATTTTTCTTTTGCAAAGCCAAATCCTGCGCACAAAGCAAAGAGGATGGCAAAAGTTATAAATCTGATATTTTTCATTTTTCATCTCCTGCAACTGGGATTGTCTGAGCCTGTGGAGCGTCATCATCGCCAAGCCAAAGCTGAATTACAGGTGGAGTTTCATCCTTAAGTCCAAGGTTTACATCAACGCCTGCAGAAACAGCATTTACAGTTTCATTAAACTGCCTCCATGCAACAGAAGCAGACATTTCGCTCTGGCTCCATCCGTTCTTATTGAGGTAATCATTATTCTTTACGTCAAATGTAAAGCGGAAGGTAAGACCTACAGAAGGCATAAGGTTTTTAACACCGTTAGCAAGTTCTGCAATATTGAGTTTTTCTGATACGCTTATGAAAAGCATATCCTTAACTGCAAACTGAAGTCCCATATCTGTAATAAGATTCATAAAGGCCGGAATTGTAAAATCAAAGTTGAAGCCAAGCTTGATTATGTCGTTTCCAAAAAGAGTTCCTGCAGCACCGGCTTTAACGGTTGCAATTGTAGGAAGACTGCTGACTGCACCCTCTTTAATTCCAGGAAGACTTGTCTGGCCAAAGTTCTTTCCAAGGTTCAAAACAGAAAGTCCGTAGCGGAAGTCTTTAAGGAAGCCCAGGTTTCCATAGTTATAAAGGAAGCCGATATTTGCAGACAGTGCCCAGTCTGTACCGGCACCCCAGAAGATTCCGGAGTTGAGGTTGGTTCCAACTGTAAGCTTATCTGTAATTTCCTTAGCAAGACCAAACTTAAAATCAAAGCTGTTACCAAGCTTCATTTCATTAAAGTTTACCATTGTGCCGTTGCCGTAACCACTGAAGACAAAGCGCTTAAAAGGAATAAGAATACCAAACTGGAAAGCATTTCCGTAACGCTTGTCATTTGATTCATCTGAAGAAAAAAGTCCTGTATAGGCAGCATTCAAATCAATGCGCTGTTCTGTAGCAGTAAGCGCAGGGTTTGCTACCAGAGATTCAGGACTTGCGTAAAAAAGTCCTCCGCCCACACAAGATGTACCGTTTACAAGCTGACGCGGACTGGAAAGCTCAAAAATGTTGTCGCCATAAACAGGCGGATTGTAAGCATTTGCAGCAGTCAGAATTAAAAGAAAAACTGCAGCTGCACTAAAGAATTTTTTCATTTCTAAAAAATCTCCTTATGTAAAATAGCTAGTTTCCACTTTATTACTAAACTAATATTATAATTCATTTTGCTTTTTTGTACCATACGCGCATTTTATGATGTATAATACAATTAATATGAAACATAAAATAAAGATATCTATACTGGCTGTAGAACTTATAGTTGCAACTCTTTTATTTGGTGGCCTCATGTGCCTGGTAAACAGTCTTACCGGTTACAGAGAATTCAAGCAGGAACTTGAAAACATGTACGGTGACATTACCATTCAGCTTGCCAAAACTGCTGCAACTTATATTCATGCCGACAGCATTCCCTACTGGCTCAAGCATGGAACTGACGAAGAATGGGAAGAAACAAACAAAAAGCTTGATATCCTTACAAATACCTCCGACCTTGCCTACATTTATGTAAGCGTAATTTCTCCAGATTACAAACAACGCACTTATGTTTTTGATACAGTAAATAAGCTTTCTCTGGCAGCAGGCAGTAAAGTAATTCCTTTTGGAAAAGTGAGCTCCCTCGAAGACAAGGATGAAGAATATATACATAACCTGAGGATTGTTCTTGAAGAAGGAAGGGACTACACTGCCTTTACATATAAAAACGAAGGCGGACATGTAACAACAGCAATTCCCCTGCCAAATACGGACGGAACAACCAGAACAATCCTTAGCATTGTAAAACCTATGAATGAAGTAAAAGAACACAAAAGAAACTTTTTGCGTTCAATAATCATTTCGGCAACAATTCTTACCCTGCTCTTTATTGCCCTTTATGCCTTTTTGCTTTACATGGGAATTATCCGCCCTATTCTTTTTGTAACTTATGAAACCTCTCATCTTGCAGAACATCACGGGGAACTTACGGGCCTGCTCAAAAAAATCCACCACCGCAATGAAATTGGCAAGCTTGCAAAATCTGTAGAAAAAATGAGCCATGACATGAATAAATATATAGAAGATTTAACTCAGGCCACGGCAGAAAAAGAACGTCTCAGTGCAGAGCTCAACGTTGCAACCCAGATTCAGGCAGAAATGCTTCCAAGGGTTTTTCCTCCTTATGAAAATCATCCCGAAATTGAACTTTATGCAAGCATGGAACCTGCCAAAGAAGTTGGTGGTGACTTTTATGATTTTTACATGATTGATGATGATCACTTTGCAATGGTTGTTGGAGATGTAAGCGGCAAGGGAGTTCCTGCAGCCCTCTTTATGGTAATTACAAAAACTTTATTAAAGGATGCTTCGGCTCACTCCTGTAATCCGGCTGAAATTTTTGAAAGAGTAAACAATATTCTTTGCGAAGGAAATGAGTCGGGACTTTTTGTAACCTGCTGGATGGGAATCTTAAGTCTTTCGACAGGAGAACTCAATTTTGCAAATGCAGGCCACACTGCTCCAATTATAAAAGCAGACGGCCAGATAAAATATCTTTCTACAAAACCAAATCTCATGCTTGCGGCAATGGATGGCATACCTTATACAAATCACAGTCTTACAATGAAAAAAGGCGACCGTCTCTTTATATACACCGACGGAATTACCGAAGCCACAAACGAATATGATGAACTTTACGGAGAAAACAGACTGCTTAAAATTCTTAGTTCTGCCCAGGATAAGGGAAAAAGTCCTAGAGACATTCTTGATATTGTTCGCAACGATTTGAGTGATTTTGTTCTTGATGCCCCGCAGTTTGATGATATTACAATGCTTTCGATGGTTTATAAGGAATAAGAGTTTATGGAATTAACAATACAGGCCGACGACAAAGAACTTGAAAGAGTCCTCGATTTTATACACCAGCAGCTTCCCTCTGACTGCGAAACCGATTTGCTTTATAAAATAGACCTTGCCGCCGAAGAGATTTTTGTAAACATTGCCCACTACGCCTATAAAGATAAATTGCCGGAAGCAGGAGGAAGTGTGTGGCTCAACTGCTCCATGGAAAACGACACCCTTACAATGATTTTTAAAGACACCGGCATTCCTTTTAATCCCCTGGCAAAAGCAGATCCCGATATTACACTTTCGGCAGAAGAAAGAAACATTGGCGGCTTAGGCATTTTTCTTACAAAGAAATATATGGATAGTATAGATTACAAATACGAAGACGGTGCGAATATTTTAACAATGAAAAAAACGATTTTCAGGTGCCACTAACCTTCGATGGTCAAGATACTATCCATTCCTGTAGCAACAAGAACCTGCTTGCAGAAAGATGACGGCTGTTTAATAACCATTTTTCCGCCGGAAGGGAGCATGAGCTTGTGAGCAAGAAGAACAACACGTAAGCCGGAGCTTGAAATATACTGAACATCCTTCATATTCAAATAAAGAGTCTGAGTCTGAGGAGCAACTTCCTTGAGTTTTACTTCGAGTTCGGGAGCGGTCCCTGTATCAAGACGACCTGCAATAACAAGTTCTATAGAAATTGGTGTTTTGTTTTCGGTAATTGTCATATATTCATCCTTTTGGTAATAATTTTACATTTCTGAGCCTGCACTGCAGACAACTCTAAAGCCTAAGTTAGAGCTCTTGCCGCTTGGAACGCTTCCGCTGCGATGGAAAACAGTACACTGCTGTGGGTCATCAAGCCAGCTGCCGCCACGTTTTACATGCATTTCGCCGGAGCTTGGTCCATGAGGGTTTGTCTGTGCCCCCGAAGCAAGAGTTGGTGCATAATAATCCCAGCACCATTCTGCTACGTTTCCGCACATATCATACAAATTAAGTCCGTTAGGCTCTTTTGTTGCAACATCATGGGTGCGGATTCCGCTGTTTTCACCATACCAGGCAACATCATTTATATTTGTACTTCCTGCATAAGGAGTTGGGGAAGAACCACGGCCATCGCGAGCAGCAAATTCCCACTCTGCTTCGGTAGGAAGTCTGTATCCGTTTGCAACAAAATTACATACAATGCGTTTCCATACAGGACTTGTTGCTTCAAAACCACTGAGGTCTGTTGTTGTACCAATGCTGTAGCAGGGAGTAAGTCCGTTCAGGCGGCTGAGCATATTACAGTAAATAATTGCTTCGCACCAGTTTACGCATTCAACCGGTCTGTTTTCGCCCTGTAATTTAGAAGGATTTTTTCCCATGACATATGAATACTGAAGCTGTGTAACCGGAACCTCTGACATATAAAAGCCAACAAGTGTTATAAGGCTGTTCATTGTTCCTGCACCCATTACAAACTGTCCGCCAGGAATTAAAATCATCTTTGGATTCTTGCCAAGCTGAACTCGAGGCTTTGCGTCATTATCAAAAGAGCCTTCGTCTCCTTCTTTAATTACTTTTACAGGCACTCCGCACTTTGAGCAGAATTTATCTACGGCACTCAAAGCGTTTCCACACTCGGTACAGGATCTGAACACCTTTACGGTTCCAACAGGAAAGCCGCAATTAAAGCAAAAATGAGCCTCTTGAGGCAACTCCGTATTACATTTGTCACATTTCATAGCATTTATTATATCACCATAAGTCAAAATTGACTAGAATTAAATTATTATGGAATTTTTTTGAAATTAATTTAAGGTGCCTACATATATAAAAAAACAGCTTCCGCCGAATTCCGTCTTGCAAAAACCGGCGGTTAACCGCCTAAACGCTGAAGTGCCTTGGAACTATATAATTGGCCGCCTTGCGGCCGCACTTCAGAGTTTTTTTTTCAATCCGGAATTCGGCTCGCGCTGTTTTTTTATACGGGTTCTGGAAAATTTATTTCAAAAGAATTTAATAGTTGAAAATTCGCTAATTTTAACTTATAGTTAACAATATGGACGTAGGTAATATCGGAAAAGAAAAACGAGAAGAGGCAAAGGCGGCTCAGAAGCAGGAAGAAAAACAGTCTTTCTTTCAGAGTTTGTTCTCTAATTTGTTTAAATCTTCAAATCCGGAAGCTGAAAAGAAACGCAAATTAAAGGCTATTGCTAAAAGTTTTTCTAAAACCAAGTATCATAGTTTTTACAAGGCCTCTACTATTGAAGTTTTACCTCCGTTTGCAAAATTGTTTTATGATATTTATAAATTTGTAGCTCCTGCGCAGGCAATTTTTAAGGCAAACCAAAATCCTAATCTTTACAAGGCTCAGGTAATTAATTTTTCACTTTCTGAAAAACAGGTTGGACTTCTGGAGCATTTTGACCAGCAGAAAATCATGGAAATGGCCAGAACAATTCCAATCCAGCAGCTTTCGACAAAGCTTGAAGAAGAGTTTTCAATTTTTTCTGCAGAGTTTGATAACGAAAGAATGAACAGAACAGAAAATCTTTATAAGGCCTTTAGTGCCCTGCAGGATTTCTGCTGCTTTGATTATTATATGCTGCTTAAAAAGTTTACTAATTCTATTCAGGAATACAATTTTAATACTCTTCCTAACTTTGAAAAAATCAACGGTGAATATATAACAGACGACCTTAAGGATTTTTGTGCCATAGCCTACGCAATCACAGATGAAAATCTTTTCTGGAATGACCTTTTTGCTTTCTTTAAGGCAACTCAAAGTACAGAAACAATCACTCTTGGAAACTGGAAAAAAATCATTGCAAAAATGAAGAACATCCAGCAGTCGGGAGCCTTTGATTTGATGATTCGCCATATTTCGGGCAATACCGATTATGTTACACAAATTCCTTCACACTACACTTCTCTTATTGAACCTTACATGGATAAGATTCAGGAAGAAATCCGTACTACAATTTCAAAAATCGGAAACCAGCAAAAAGAAAATAAAGCTAACCAGATTTGCGAACAGATTTTTGGAAGCACAGATTTTCAGACACTTCATTTTTATACTACAGGAATTAATGAGACCTTTATTAAAAAAGAGCTTGGTACCTATATTTATACCGAGCCTTTGAATTATTTGAAGGCCTTCCTGCTTGAATATGTAAAGAAAGATATCCGCGAGTTCTTTGATGTTGTTGTTGTGCGCGGTCAGTGGGATGCTTCGCTTGCAAATCCTATGTCTAATGCTTATCAGGAGCTTCTTAAAATTTCTGATGAAATTACTGCCTTTGACAATGACTTATCGGAAGACGGAGGCTCTGGCCTTAAGATTAAAAACCTTCTTCCAAAAACAGCACACGACCCTGGAGCAGAAAATATCATCAACAGAGTAATTTCTGATTCAAACGAGCAGGCAAAAAGTTTCCTTGTAACTGCTGCTCAAGATTTAATCACAATCGGAAAAACACTCAAACAGCTTATAGAAGATTATTCTAAGCAGAAGCCGGAAATTGTACAAAACTGGCGCGAGCTTGAACGCTTTATTGACCATCCTATGAAAGAGTTTAGTATAGGCATTTATAAAAAGATTTATCTGTTTGTACAGCTCATGCAGCAGTATCTATCGTAGAATGACAAAACCGGGAGGGTCCTATGGTTGAAGTTGAAAAAGAAGAGAACAAGGTTCCTCGTGCGCTTCTTGTTGGAGAGCCCGGAAATGATTTACAGGAATTAAAGGGCCTTGTTCAAACACTTGGGCTTGATATTGTTCAAAGGCTCACTCTTAACCGCATGGAAGTTCATCCTCAATACGGAATTGGAACCGGTAAAGCCAAAGAAATTGCAGAGCTTGCAAAAGAACTCAATGTAGACTGCATCATTTTTGATTTTAATATTGAACCACGCAAACAGCGAAACTGGGAAGAACTTACAGGCCTTTCCTGCTTTGACCGTCAGGAAGTAATCATAAAGATTTTTGCACAGAGGGCTACTACAAAAGAAGCAGTACTTCAGGTTGAGCTTGCACGACTTTCTTATATGCTGCCACGCCTTAGCCATGCAAGAAATGATTTTTCTCGCCAGAGAGGTGGAGCATTTGGAGCAAAGGGTTCCGGAGAAACTCAGCTTGAGCTTGACCAGCGTCTTATCCGCGAAAAGATTTCTGCTGCAAAACACGAGCTTGCCGAAATTGAACTCAACCGAAAAACTCAGCGTAAACAGCGCGAAAAAAATCCTACCTGCGCACTTGTTGGATATACTAATGCCGGAAAATCTAGTTTGCTCAATGCCCTTACCGGTTCCGACGCTTATGTAAAAGATCAGCTTTTTGCAACGCTTGACCCTCTTACAAAAAAACTTCCCCTCAATGACAGTGCAGGCGTTCTTATTACAGACACAGTTGGATTTATTAATAATCTTCCACATCATCTTATAGACGCTTTTAAGTCTACGCTCGAAGAAGCAACTTTTGCAGACCTTCTTTTAATTGTTCTTGATGCTGCAGATCCAAATGCACATTCTCATTACGAAACTGTCTGCAATGTTCTTGAAGATATTGGTGCTACAAAAAATCCTCGCCTCATTCTTTTAAATAAAATAGATAAAGCAGAAGACGAAGCTGTTGCCGCAAATTATACTGCCCTGCGCCATGAGTTTCCTGATGCAATTTCGGTAAGCGCGAAGGAGCAGAAGGGCTTTATTGAACTCAAAGATAAAATCACCGGGCTTTTATATGGCGACATTGGAGACTATATAATTCCTGCAAGTCAAACAGCCCTCATAACAGAGCTTCGTAAAGCAGGCTGCATTTTGTCGGAAGAATGGCTTGATGATGGAGTTCATATTCAGGCAAGAACAGTTGGCCGCCTTGCAGTTCTTTCTTCTACTTATCTATGCAAAAAGGATAATTAAGTGAAATTCAAATTTAAACTTTCAAAATCAGACATAATTCTCTATTCAATTATTGCAGCCCTTGTGCTTGTAATTTTATTCGGAACATTAATAGGCTTTGCTTCAAAAAAAGCAGCACCAGGTAAAAATCTCCGCGACTCCGACCCTGCCCCAACAGTGCGCGAAATTGAAAACTTAAATAAAGGTTCCGAGTCAAAAATTGCCGCCTACACAGGACTTGGAACTATCCGCTGTATAACTGCCCCACAAGACGAAGAAGATATTGGAACTGTTGTTGTAATTACACCATGGCTTTCATATCCGGAGGACGACACAATTTTCTTTGAAGAGCTTGCACGAAAACGTCTGATTATATCAGGCATCTTTACAAACTATTTTTCTTCTTACACAAAAAACGAACTCCTTTCTCGCACAGAAGATAAAATTAAAGAAGAGCTGCAGGACAAAATAAACGAACAGCTTTCTCTTGGAAAAATCCTGCAGATTTATTTTACAGATTATATATTCCTGGAGTAATCGGCCGGAGAAAAAATCATATTAAAAAAAGGTGTAAAAATGTCAAAAAAGAAAAAGTCATTAATTGTATTATCTTCAATACTTGCTGTAATTTTGCTTCTGGGTCTTTTCTACAAATTCCTTTTCAAGCGCGTAGATGTTTCTAAGATTGATTCCGACTGCGAATTTCTGCGTACAATTCTTAGAGAAGGGTCTGTGGATATTTCTAAGACAATTGATGATGGACTTGATTTGGACCAGTTGATTGAAGAAATAAAGGAAGCCTATGCAAAAGATGTTAAGAAAACCAAGTTGTTTATGAAAATCAACGAGAATGGAATTGCCTCTAACCGTTTTGCTTTGTGTATAAGTGATGTTTTTGAAAAAAGGCTTACACGTCCAAATGGTCATTTATCAGTTACTTCTCCATACGGGACCTATTCTCCTTTTAGAACAAAAATTCTTTTTTATTCGAACATTTTATTTGAAAAATCAGGGGCAGATTATAAGGTTTACAGCTCTGACAATAAAAACATCACAGCCGGAATGCTTTACACAGGAGAAGAAGAAAATCTCTTCAGGACAATTGTAGATGGAAAGATTTTGTATCGTTATGGCTGCCGCTCAAATAAATTCATGCGTATAGCAAAAATCAACGTAGAAGGAAAAGAATATAAATCTCTTGTTAAAGCAAATCTTGGAGAAGTTCAGGATATTAAGAATTTTTCTTTTTATACACAGGACGACACTTTATATATTTATTCAAATACCTTTGCCTGGCATACAGAAGCTGACCAGAATAGATTTTTTGATGATATAGACGAGATTGGTAGAGAAATTCAAAATCAGGATATAAAAACAATTGTATTTGATTTTCGTCATAACTCGGGCGGGAGCTCTTTAATCTGCTATAGATTACTGGGAGCTTTAGTTTGTGGAGCTGCAGACAAAAAGAGCAAAGAGTATGATGATTATGGAAGATATTATGCTTACCTCAATTCAAATGAAATCTGTATAAATACTCTTACTTCAAGAAATCGCCTGACCCTGCAGGGACGTGGAGATGACAGATTATCAAGAATTCTTCATAACAATACAAAAGAAAAATATACTTCTCTCAATTATGATGATAAAGATTATATAAAAAGTGTATCTCCTGTTTATGACGGGAAAATCATTTTTGTTACAGACTATAATACCGCCTCCAGCAGCGAAATGCTTATTCTAGAGGCAAAAACGATATTTAAAGACAAGGTAACAATTGTTGGACAAAACACTTATGGGGCTTTTGATTACGCAAATGTTTTCCAGTTTAATCTTCCAGATTCAAAGGATTCTCTTCTTCTTTGTTTCTCTGATTATACGACCTCTCCTTTCTTAACAGATTCCGGCATCTGGGATGGAGACTGTATGGGAATTGCCCCGGATTATTGGTTTACTTTTAAGGATGATTTTGAGCTTGAAAAAGTGGTTGAGTTTTTACAATAATTCTTACAATTAGAAAATTGCTTTTGAAAGGCCCCAGAGCAGCAGAAGATGAGCTGGATAAAAAATATAGAAAAACCATTTGTGAAAAGCTGCTTTTGAACCAGGCTGACCATTGTATAAAAACAGCAGGGGAATAAAAAGAAAAAGTCCCAGCTGCCATAATTCTGTATACCAGGCAAATCCATTCATTGGAAGAATCAGACACGACATGATATTTACCAGAATTGCGAGAAGGCAATAAGTCATAATCTGATTTTTGCGGTCTGCACGGAAAACATAAAAGAACAATACCATTAGCGGTGCAAATAATCCCCAGTCGCAGAAAAGGGAAAGGCATGTAAGAATTACAAGCAGCACAATTTTTGGTACACTTTCAAGACGGCTTTCCCAGATACACAAGATGGCAAAGCTTATGAGGAGTACAAAAATCATATTAAAATCAGGGGTAAGCAGACTGTGTTTACGAGCTAAGGCATAAGGGATTTGTGAAAGGAGCGCAAAAATAGCAAGGCGGATTGCGTATTGTTTTTTTGAATGAGTGTAGATAAAGCCCTGTACAAGAAAGAAACACATTATTGGGGCTGTTAGACGACCCAGCACGCGAAAGACTGTATAAAGTACACTACCCCATACAGTTGCCGTTAACTGGCTTGAAAATATCATTCCAATATGATCAAGAAGCATGGCAAGAATGGCAATGTACTTTAATTGATTCCGGTTAATTTGCTTTTCCTTTAATTAAAGCTGAACGCCTGTACGGATTTTTTCGTTAAAGCGGTCAAGCTTTTTGCCTTCGAGAGGATTTGGTTTTCCTTCCATTACATCGCGGAGAGCCTGCATTTCTTCACCGCTAAAGGTTACTCCGTGATTCATATGGTTGATAAAGCTTTCTGTTGCCATTGGAGCAACCTTTTTACAGATTTCAAGAATTACTTCGGCATAAACACGGATTTCGTACTGGGCGTGGCTGTCGAGTCTGAGTTTTAAGAAGTGGAAAAGATTGTGCAGATCCATTTCCCAGTAGAATTCTGTATACAAAGAAAGAGGCAGGTTGATGCGGGCAATTTCGCGGGCAAGACCTGAGTCAATAAGTTCGTTGTAGCTTTCGTAAGCAGCCTTCTGACCTTCTTCGAGCTTGTTTATGATTTTGTCTGCAGTTTCTTTATCAAAAGCCTCTGTAGCGCGGCCCTGTTTGTTGTCTGTGCTCTGAGGAGAAACCTTGTCTTCTGCAGGAACATAGAATTCATCCTTCATGATTGAATAGCGGCCGGAAACTTCGTTCATGCGGCCTGTACGATGGCGAACCCACTGGCGGGCTACGAAAATAGGCATTTTTACATGGAAGGTCATTACAACCTGTTCAAATGGAGATGTATGCTGGTGGCGGAGCAGATAATCGATGAGGGCGCCGTCCTGGCTCACGCTCTTTGTTCCTTCGCCATAAGAAACGCGTGCAGACTGGACGATTCTCTGGTCTCCTCCAAAATAGTCTACAAGTCGGACAAAACCTTTGTCCAGAACGGGGTATTCCTTGTCCAAAATTTCTTCTGCGGCGGGTACAACGCAATGTGCCATAGTATTCTCCAAAATAAAAAAATATATGTATATAATAATATAAAAAAAGTTTACGTTCAATATAAGAGAATACGATTAATACAATCATGAGAAAAAATTGCTTCCGCCGAATTACGTCTTGCAAAAACCGGCGGCTAGCCGCCTAAACGCTGAATTGCCTTGGAACTATATACGTTGCCGCTCACGCGGCAGCAATTCAGAGTTTTTTTTGCAATCCGTAATTCGGCTCGCGCAATTTTTTAAGCTTGTTTTACGAAAGGATTTCTCCTTGAGCCGTATTTTTTCATACTATTATTTTTTTATTTTAGATAATTCACCACCTGTTCGGTTAGTAAGGGGATGAGTTGTTTTTTGCGGGAGACTATGCCTTGGAGGAAGTAGACATCTGGGTCTTGCTGGGGAAATGTTATGAACTGGTTGAACTTTGGATCGCAAGACATAAAGAGGATGCTCGAAAGAGTTGTGATGTCTGTTACTAGAAGACATGAGAACAAGGCTTTTCGGCTGCGGGCTTCAATTTCTAGTTCTTTTAAGAAGTCGGCTTTGCGTTCTAAAACTTCTTTTGTGTTGCCTACTTCTATCTGGCTTACGGTGTAGGTGACTTTGCCTTCGGTGTATTCTTTGAGGTCCTGGCGGACAAGGTCTCCGGCGGCGCGGCCACTTATGTTGCTTCCGGCAATCAGAATTTCATTTCCAAGCTTTTTAATATCCTGGTCCGAAATATTTGAAAGATACTCTGCGGTTTCGCGGTCAACATCTGTTGTGGTAGCAGACTGAAGAATTAAGGTATCAGAAAGAATACCGCAAAGCAAAAGTGGAGCAATATCCTTTGGAATTGGAATTTTATATTCGCGGTAAAGATTTGCAATTTGGGTTGCAGTAGAACCAACAGGACGGTTTATAAAGGTAATAGGATTTTTTGTAGGAATGGCGCCAATGCGGTGATGATCTACAACTTCCTGAATTGTATAATGCTCAATGCCTTCTACAGCCTGAGACATTTCGTTGTGGTCTACTAAAATCACTTCTATGTTTGGCTCTTTCATAAGGTCGTGCTCAGAAATAATTCCAATTACTTTATTGTCGTCATCAATAACTGGAAGATATTTGCAGTGAGCCTCAGAAAGAAGTTCCTTGATTTTTGAAACAGTATCATTAATGTGAACTGTTTTAATTTCGGTGTCGCCCATTACACTTACAGGCATTGAATAGGCAATGAGCATAGAAGTTGGAGATGTTGAATAAGGACTAACAATTACACTCACTCCATTTTTTTCGGCAAGTTCACGCAGCTCTTTGTTAATAACATAGCCCGAAGTTGTTATAAGAAGCTTTACCTTATGCTCAATACAAATCTTGTGGATATCTGTACGGTCAGAAGCAATTACAACAATATTTTCGCTGGCATGTGCATCAAGACGGCGAACAAAAGTTTCGGGCGACGAAGAACCAACATGTATAGATGCCTTGAAATTTTTATCTGCATCATCGGCAATTATAATCGGCTGAGCATTTAAGGTTTTTTGAATAAGATTTATTGTTGTAGAAAAGCGGTGCTTTTTTTCGGGGTTCAAAATTGTAAGAACGCTTTTTGCAAAACCGGAATAATGAAGAAGAGAAAGGTAATGTCCGTCTTTGTCTACAACAGGCATTACGCGGTTTTCTGATTTTTCCATGCGGGCAATTGCTTCCCAAACAGAAATATCTTCGGTAACAGTTTCTACATCATTCTGCATAAAGTATTTTACTTTTGGGATAAGGTCCGGCAGATACTCAGGACGAGGCACATCAAATTTTTTGAAAATATATGCTGTCTGAGGATTTAAGTGTCCTGCTCTTGCAGCCTTATACTGAGGATAGCCCAGAAGATTTTTTAAGCGGGCATAACCTACAGCAGAAACTACTGCATCGGTGTCGGGATTTTTGTGTCCAATGATGTAAACTGTCTTTTCCATTTAGCCTCTCCAGATATTTTCATCCTTATTATTATTTGCAACATACCACAAAGCTTTTTCTTTTTTAGGATTTACTCCGCATTTTTCAAAAAGATCCGGAAGATTTACAAACTCGTAGCCTTGTGCCAGAAGTTCCGGAATTGCACGCTCAAGAGCATCAAGAGTTGCCTTGTTGCCTTCCATTACATGAAGCAAAAAGATTGTTCCATTCTGTGCTGCCTGCATTATATGCTCGTATCTAAAATCAGCATCCTTATCAGCTTCCCAGTCATTACAGCCGCAGCCACAAATAAAAGGAACATTAATGTTGTCATACATAGTCTGCGAAAGATTTATATAAGGAGGGCGGAAGAAGGTTGGGCGTTTGCCTGTGATTTCTATAATTGCATCATCACATTTTTTATATTCGTCGCGGATCTCTTCTGCAGACATCTGGGCCATAAAAGAATGTGTCCAGGAATGATTTTGAATATCACAGCCCATTTCTACAGCCCTGCGGATTACCTTTTTATTTTCTTCTGTAATTTTCTGTCCAATTAAAAAGAAGGATGCCGGAACCTTGTATTTTTCCATAATATCAAGCATGTCGTTCATTGTGTTATCGCCCGGAATATTATTTGGCCCATCATCAAAACTCATACATAAATATTTACTCATAATTCTTTTACTCCTTGACCGGCACCACAAGCAAAGAAATCTCCTGGGTAACCGATTTTTTTTGTATATTCATCCTGAACATTTTTTATAAAATTCTGAACTTCGTCTTTATGAACAAAGGCAATTGCACAGCCACCAAAGCCTGCCCCTGTCATGCGGGCTCCAAGACAACCCTTCTGTTTGCCGGCAGCTTCTACAAGAGTGTCCAGTTCTATACCTGTAACTTCATAATCATTTTTTAGAGAGTCGTGAGAGGCATAAAGAAGTTTGCCAAGACTAACAAGGTCATTTGCTTTAAGAGCATCAACGGCGCGCAAAACTCTATCCATTTCGGTAACGCAGTGACGTACCCGTTTATAAATAACTGGATCTGTAATTGCACTACCCCACTCTTCAAACTGATCTGGTGTCATTGAGCAGAGATTTGGAATATTATGACCTGCACTCTGCAGCATTGTTAGTCCTGTCTCACACTGACTTCGTCGTTCGTTATATTTTGAGTCGGCAAGTTTACGCTGCTTTTTTGTATTCATAACTATAAAGCGGTAGTCGCCAAGAAGGAGCGGAACATATTCATGCGTGATGTTAGCACAGTCTAACAGTTCTGCTGTATCTGCACGGGCTGTAGCAATTATGTACTGATCCATAATTCCGCAGTTTACATTCATAAACTCGTGTTCACTCTGCTGGCCCATAAGTGCTATATCTTTGCGGGAAATTCCAAAATTAAAGGTCTCATTTACAGCCCAGGCAAAACCGCATTCCAAAGCAGAAGAAGAAGATATTCCACCGGCGCTAGGGACATTACTTGCAATGAGAACTTCAAAACCGGAGTCAAAGGAGTAGCCCTGTTTTTTCATGCAGGAAAGAATGCCATTTAAAAAGTTTGCGTAGTCGTTGGTTTTATCAAACTTAAAATTATCGTTTATATCAAAAGTGTAAGTGCCGTCAAAAAACAAATCATTGTAGATGATTTTTGAATCGCTGCGCTTACGGATGGCAACATAAAGATATCGGTCTATGGCAGCAGGAAAAACTTTGCCCCCGTTGTAATCAATGTGTTCCCCAATAATGTTGATTCGTGCAGGAGATGCAAAAAGCCGCGGAGACTCGCCAGTGCCATACACCTCGAAAAATTCTTCGCGAAGCTTTTCTGGAGTTATTTCATACTTTGGTTTCATAGCAATTCCCTTTTTGTAAAAGATTCCCGGGTCAAGCCCGGGAATGACACTTTTGTCATTGTCGGGCTTGACCCGACAATCTATCTTAAAATTTTTCCCTCTTTATTCTTAATACGTTCTGCGTAATCATACACATCTTTTATTGGCGTATCAAACTCCATACCACCAATATTAAGCTTGCCTTCTGCAGGTGGAATAAAATCAACATTGTGAATATCGCTGCCACTTGTCATAGGAAAGTCGTACTCCCTTGCATAGTGCTCGGCCAGATCGTTTTCAAAAGCCCGGTTTCCTGCATTGTAAATTTCTACTCCATGCACATCGCGAGGATGCAGATGAATTGCACGAATATAACCCCGCATTCTAAAAGGATGAGCCTGAATCATAAGTCCACCTTCGCGGTTTACTGCATCAAAAAGCTCTTCGTGGCTCATAGTTTCCACCTCGGAATGATCATAAAGCCAATTCTTATCTAAACCATATATAAGATAGTCATCACCATCAAAAGTCTGTTCAATTCCAAAAAATACTTTAAACTCTTTGTCGGTACCGGTCAGGCCTTTTTCTTTATTGAAAACCTGAGCCTTTGCAAAAGCTGCTTCGTAGCCACTGCAGTAAACATCAACTCTGTCCTTCCAGCGCCCCTCGTGCGGTGCAGCGGTATTTCCCCCAAAAAAGTGATCCGTAACAAAAATCCCGCTATACCCAATATTAAAAAACGCTCCTATATAATCAGCCCCGTCAGTACGCCCACACAAGCTGCCCTGTGATGTATGCAAATGAGTTTCGTATTTATATGTTTTCATAATGGAATTATTATATAGAATTTTATATAAATGTTATAGAGATATATTTAATACTAAAAAAATTGTTGATTTCATATAAAAAATAGCGCGAGCCGAATTACGAATTGCAAAAAAACTCTACAGTGCTGCCGCGAAAGCGGCAACGTATATAGTTCCAAGGCACTGTAGCGTTTAAGCGGCTAGCCGCTGGTTTTGCAAGGCGTAATTCGGCGGAAGCTATTTTTTCTATATAGAGGAACATATTTATTATAAAATATATCTATACAAACACATCTACTTTCTGTATAATTATTCATTATATTTGCATATTTATGCATATATGATTTCAGGAGGTGCTTTATGAGCAATATAAAATTCATTGACGGCGGGGTTTGCGCTCCACAGGGCTTTACTGCTAACGGAATGCGTGTTGGAATTAAGGCAAGCCGTAAGATAAATGATACTGCACTTGTTTATTCAGAAGTTCCATGTAATGCTGCAGGTGTATTTACTAAGAACCGGGTAAAATCAGAAAGCGTAAAAATTACCCAAAAGCACCTTGCCGACGGAAAGGCACAGGCCGCAATAGAAATCAGCGGAAATGCAAATACCTGTACAGGACCTCAGGGTGCCGAAAATGCCTTGCGCATGGCTAAAGCTGCAGCCGGAGCACTTGGCATTAAAACCGAAGATGTAATGGTTTATTCTACCGGAGTAATCGGCGCTCAGTTTGATGTTACAAAAGTTGAAAATAATATAGAAACCCTCAAGGCAGGCCTTAGCAAAAAAGGCCACGAAGAAGCACGTATTGCAATTATGACAACCGACACCCACTACAAAGAGTGCGCAGTTGAGTTCACAGTTGGCGGAAAAGTTTGCCGCATGGGAACAATGTGTAAGGGCTCAGGAATGATTCACATCAACATGGGAACAATGCTCAGCTTTATTACAACCGACTGTGCCATTTCAAGCGCAATGCTGGACAAGGCCCTACACTCTTCAATAGAAGGAACCTATAATTGCGTGAGCGTAGATGGAGACACTTCTACAAACGACACACTCATCATCATGGCAAACGGAATGGCAGGCAATACAGAAATCACAGGCCCTGGTGCCGACTACGATGCCTTCCTTGAAGCACTCAACAAAATGAACACAATCATGGCAAAGAAAATTGCAGCCGATGGCGAAGGTGCCACCCGACTTGTTGAATGCAATGTTCACGGTGCCGCCACTGTTGAAGCTGCCCGCGCCCTTGCAAAAGAAATAATCTGTTCTTCTTTGGTAAAGGCCGCAATGTTTGGTGCCGATGCCAACTTTGGACGCTTCCTCTGCGCCATGGGTTACAGCCCTATTGAGTTTGATCCTGAAAAAACAAGCATCTGGTTTACAAGCAAGTCCGGCGCCAACAGATATTTTGAAAACTATGACGACTTTGAAGTTCACGGTGAAAACGTTGTTCAGGTTTACAAGGACGGTGTTCCAATGAACTTTGACGAAGAGCTTGCTAAAAAAATCATGAGCGAACAGGCTGTAGAAATCCTTGTTCAGTGTGGAGAAGGAAATGCAAGCGGCACAGCATGGGGTTGCGACCTTACGTATGACTATGTTAAAATTAATGGAGATTACAGGACATAATTATGGCAAACGAAAATAATGAAATAACTACAGAACAGTGGTCGGAAGTACTGGTACAGGCTCTGCCTTATTTTAAGAACTGGTGCGGCAAGGTTGTCGTTGTAAAATATGGCGGCAATGCCATGCTCAACGAAGAACTCAAAATGGCCGTAATGGAAGATATAGTTTTGCTCAGCACAATCGGAATTAAGGTTGTACTGGTTCACGGCGGCGGCCCTGAAATTAACCATATGCTCGAGCGCGTTGGCAAAGAAAGCAAATTTGTAGACGGACTACGCTACACCGACGGCGAAACAATGGAAATTGTTCAGATGGTTTTAACCGGAAAATTGAACAAGGATATTGTAGGCATTCTGCTGCAAAAAGGCGGCAAGGCAGTTGGACTTAGCGGCGTTGACTCAGGCCTGCTCCGTGCAAAGAAAACAGAAAAAGACCTTGGCTTTGTTGGAGAAGTAACAGAAGTTCATCCGGAGATTTTGACATCCCTTCTGGATGAAGGCTTTATCCCGGTTGTTTCTACAGTAGCTCTTGGCGAACAGGGCGACGATGCCCGCTACAACATCAATGCAGACACAGCAGCAGCAAAAATCGCAGTTGCATTACACGCCGAAAAATTTGTTCAGCTTACAAATGTTCCGGGAATCTTGCGTAACATCGATGATCCTTCTACGCTCATCAAACGCATAGAGCGCACCGCTATCGGATCCCTCAAAGCAACAGGAATCCTCTCTGGCGGCATGCTCCCAAAAATCGACTGCTGCGAAGTAGCCCTTGATGGCGGAGTTCCAAGAACCCACATCATCGACGGCCGTGTCCCACATTCCCTTCTCATAGAAATGTTCAGCGACCGCGGTATTGGTACGATGATTTATTAGACCTCGGGGGCCCCTGAGTACATATATTCTGGCTCTTTAACCCAAATTATATGTACTTCCCCCTCCTTCCGGATCTTAATTTGCACTCTGACTACGTATAATTTGACTAAAAACCTTCATTTAGTACGTAAATCTAAAAGAAATTATCCGCCTTCCACAACTTTTATTGTATTTTTACAGGATTCTTTCTCCCTAAGTACATATATTTTGCTAGTTTAACCCAAATTATATGTACTCTACCTCCTTTCTGGAGCCTTAATTGCAGCTTCACTACGTATAATTTGACTAAAAACCTGCATTTAGTACGTAAATTTCATAAGAATTGACAAATAACCTATCTGATGAAATAATCAATTATATGAAAAGACGCGTATATTTTTTATCTTGCATTTTATTTCTGTTCATAATCCTTTTTTCATCCTGTTCATATGTTCATGGACTGCAACTTGTTTATTTCTGTGATGAAAAGGACAATACATTAACTATGTACGCAATTGAATATGGAAAAAAAGTTTCTGCACCAAAAAATATTGAAAAAGAAGGTTACATTTTTATTGATTGGTACACAACAAAAGACTTCACAAAGAAATTTGATTTTAATACTAAAATAACTGAAGAAACACACATCTATGCAAAATACGAAAAGAAAACATACACTATTAGCTTTCAGACAAATTCTGATTCCCTAATTAGCAATAAAATAATTCCTTATGGCAATTTACTGGATCGTCCTGAAGATCCTGTAAAAACTGGTTGCTATATATTTTATGACTGGTATACCGATGACACTTTTACTACAAAATTTGATTTTAACACTCCCATAAAGAAGAATTATATTCTTTATGCAAAGTGGAACGAAAATCATCAATATGACGAAGGCGTTATAACAACACCTGCAAACTGTACGAATGACGGAGTTAAAACTTTTGCTTGTAAAAAATGCGGCAACAAGATAACAGAATCAATTCCAGCGAATGGACATAACTATGATGGCATTACATGTACTTCATGTGGAAATAAATTGATTGATAATTTAGCAGAATTAAATCATGAATATACAGATGAAGATGGATTAATAGTTAATCTAACTTCATTTACACATTCAGAAATTGACGGTTATAATGATTATTCATTTTCTTATATAATAACAAATAGTTCATCCACAATAGGACTCGTACCTGGCATATTTAAAATTGTCTATATAAAACCAAATGGTGATTTTGGAATCCAATATCAATCAAAGATGAATATTTTTTTAAATGCTGGTGAATACATATCAAAGGATTATACAATTCGTCTATCACCAGAAAAACAATTTGTTTGTTTAGAATATATCCCCAATACCAAACAGCCTGATTATCTCTTTATATATACCCCACTAGAAGAACTATTAAATTGGATTATTGAAAAAATCCAAATACGAACAACTTATTCATCTAAATACAAACCTTTTTTTTTCAATTAATGTATGATAAAATGAAAGTATGTCAACAATTCTAAACGAGAACGGATATAAGATTCTATTACATTATGCACGAGCTCAAAAAGTTTGGACAGATTCTGAAAATCTTTGGCTTCTGCTTTCTGACGGCAGACAACTTTCTGTCCCTCTTATGTTTTTTCCAAGATTAAATCATGCAAAAAAAGAATTGCTGGATGATTATGAATTAAGCGGTAATGGGATTGGAATTCACTGGGATAATCTTGATGAAGATTTATATGTTCCAAATCTTTTACTTGGAATAACAGATATAAATAGATTAAATAAACCCGCTTAATTCATTCTTACAATTTTATCGGCGACGGTTTGGGCTTCCTGCTGGTCGTGGGTTACCATGATGGCAGTGAAGCCTAATTTTTTTTGCTGGTCACGGAGCCACTGGGCCATACGGTGACGAAGATCGGTGTCGAGGGCAGAAAAAGGTTCGTCCAGTAAAACGAGTTTTGGTTGGGTTATAAGAGTTCGGGCAAGGGCAACACGCTGTTTTTCGCCACCACTTAAATTCTGGGGCATGCGGCTTTCAAAACCTTCAAGGTCAAAATGTTTAAGATATTCTGCGGCACGGGCACGGGCTTCCTTCTTTTTTACTCCCTGAGAAATAAGGCCGTATGCAACATTGTCTTCAACTGTAAGATGATTAAAAAGTGCACCGGACTGAAAAACCATGCCGATATTTCGTTTGGCAGGAGGAAGGGATTCTATCCGCTGGCCGTCCAATTCGATGAGGAATTCTTGTGGGCCCTTCCCTTCGACAAGCTCAGGGCAAGCTATGCTCTGAGACCTCTTCTGGCTCAGGGTCCCCAAAGGATCATTTTTCTCTAAACCTGCAATAATGTTCAGCACTGTTGATTTTCCACAGCCGCTTGGGCCGAGAAGGCAGGTCATTGTGCTTTTGTCGCACTCTAAAGAAAAATCTACTGTTACAGAAGGCCAGCTTTTATGAAGATTTTGGACTTTTAAATATGTCATTTTTTCCTCCAATTACAAAAGGGATTGCCGCAACAAGTATCATAATTATTGCACAGGCACAAGCTTGATTAAAGCGGAAGGCACCTGCCAGCCTGTAGGTATAAAGTGCAAGTGTAGAAAAGTTAGGTATTGCTAACACAAGAGGCAGAGTTGCGTCCCCTATACTCATAGAAAAACAATAACAAAATGCTGTCATCATTACACTGCGACAGGACGGCAGGTAAAATCGTAAGGCACAATCAAACGCCCCCCGCGAAAGCATAAAAGCGGCATTCTGTGTATCATCTGTCAGCTGGTTCAGGCCATTTTGTATCTGTTTGAAAGCCACAGGCCAATACAAAAGAGTCTGACAGATAACAAGAGAAAAAACGCTTCCTCCAAAAATCAGACTGAGTACCCAGCCTACGAGGACAGAAGAAATTGCCATTGGTAAAAGGGGAATCATTTGAAGTGCAATTACATTCTGTTTTCGTCTCATGCGGACAATTACAGAATATACAAAAGCAACAAGACAGCAAAGGCTTGCAGTGCAAAGACCAACCAATACAGACCAGCAAAGAGATTTCCAGAAGTTAGCCACTGCAAACAAGGTTTTAAATTGAAAGAGGCTTGCACTTTCTACATTCTGCTTTTTCTGAGTAAAGGCGCTTACTAAAACACCGGCACCTGGTCCCACAAAAAACAAAAGAATCAGAACCACCAGCAAAATAAAAAATACAATTTCCAGGGCAGCACGTGGGCTTGTGCAAAAATCACTCTTTCCAATTTTGTATTTTCTGCCAGTAATAAAAGAAAGTCCTTCTACCCCACTCTGATTTTTACGGATAACATAAGAGTATAAAAACACAATCCAAAGGGCACACACAGTTTCAATCACAGCAATTTTTGTACCCGCCGTAATATCCAGAGTAGTGCGCACACTGTGATAAAGTTCGACTTCAAGCGTTGTAGTTCCGGGTGGAGAAAAAAGCAGGACAATCATAAAGCTGAAAAAACAGAAAAGAAAAACAGGAATGCAGGCAGCACCAATGGCTCCGCTTAAACGTGGCAAAGTTACGGTAAAAAAAACTCTGCCTTCGCCTGCTCCCAAAAGACGGGCTGCATTTTCATTTTGAGCAGGCAGCCGCTCCCAGGCATCATTTACAATTCTTGTAACAAGAGGAAAGTTATAAAAGCCCTGGGCTAGAATTACTCCGGCTGTTGTGTATAAAAAAGTAAGTCCACCAAACTGCCCTCCGACTACTGCCGCCAGACCTTTAAGCCAGCTGCTTACAATTCCATTTACTCCAAAAAAGCTCACATATCCAAGAGCAATTACAAGAGAAGGGACGCACAAAGGAACAATGCCTGCAGCAAGCAAAAGCCTGCGCCCCGCAAAGGAACGGCGTGCTGTAAAAAAAGCCGCACTCACCCCAATGACACATGCAATCAGGGTGGAGAGTACGGCAGTTTCAAGTGTGTATATAAGTATTCTACTCAATTGTCTTAGGAACAGGTGCTGCAGCAGCATACGAAGCCGGCAATTCTACATTTTTATTTGCAGGGAACATCCACTGGGTAAGAGGAATGAGATTCTGAGCTTCGTCACTGATAAGGAAGTCCATGAACTTTTTAGCACCATCAGGGTTTGGAGCACCCTTTACAATACCAGCTCCTTCTACCTGCATTACGTGACCGTCTGTAAATACAAGAGCCTTGAAGCGGTCTCCTTCGCCATATTCAACATGATAGGCAGGGCTTGTTGTATAGCTGAAGCACAAAGGAGCTTCGCCGTCTGTAAACATTCCATAACCAATACTCCAGCCCGGAGCAACAGTAAGAATAGAAGGATATATTTTCTTAAAGAATTTTGCAGCATCATCTTTATAAACCGCACGTACCCATTCTTCATAGCCAACTCCAAGAGTACTTGTCTTAGAGTCCATGATGATGATTTTTTTTGCATATTCAGGCTTTGTCAAATCTTCAAGACAGGTAGGAGCAGGAAGTCCGCTCAAAGTATCAAAAATAAATGCAAAGTGACTGTAATCATAAGGTGTTAAATACCATTTTTTTGAATCGGCATTAAGCTTGCTGCTCAGTTCGACTGGAATAAGTGTGTCGGCAGCTGCAGGCTTATAAACATCAAGAACTCCGCTTGCTACTGCTTTTTCTGCAGAATAGTTATCAAGTCCAACAAGAACATCGGCAACAGGCTTTTTCTTTTCGAGAATTGCTTTAGAAAGAATCTGGCCGCTGTCTCCAACTTCGGCATAAGTTACTTTGATGCCAGTTTTTGCTTCAAAAAGGCGTGCAATCTCTGGACCTGCCCCCCATTCACCGCTGAATGAGTTGTAAGTATAAACCACTACTTCGTTTGCACGAGCTGACTTTTTTTTGGAAGCACTTGTAAGCATTCCAAAAACCAAAAATGATGTGATTGTTAAAAGAAAGATTTTCGCAATAGTCTTGCGCATAATTTTTCCTCCGCCGGCATTATCCGGATCAGGTTTTGAGGGTATATTCTCAGCCAGGTCCACTCAACGGGCAGCCTAGCACCCCTTTAGATTAGGAGTATAATACAGAAATCAGAGGGAATAGTAAATAGGAAATACACACTTTGTGATAATCAGCAAAAACTAATTAAAAAAAATCATTTTTTTTCACTTTTTTATCTAAATTTTTGTAATAAGTCCATTTTTTTTTACATATTATAGTAACGGAATTTCTTTGAAGCAGAATATCAAAACAAATCTTTTTTTACGGAGTATTAAAAATGGAAGAATTTGAAATCATAACATCAGAATTTAATGATATTATTAATATCATTACCAATGCAAAAGAGACCGCAATTCGAAAGGTCAATGAAGAACTTATAAAAATGTATTGGGAAATTGGAAAAAAACTTAGTGAAAAATCAAAGGACTCTGTCTATGGGGAGCATTTTATTGATAAAATCGCTGAAATGCTAAAAAAGACACATCCAGAATTAAAAGGTTTTAATCGAAGAGGATTATATAGAATGAAACAATTTTATGAAATATATTCTAATGATTTAATTGTGTCACCGTTGGTGACACAATTAAGCTGGACTAATAACCTCATTATTATGTCTAGTAGCAAAACAAAAGAAGAGAGAGAATTTTATATAAAACTGGCAATAAAAGAAAGATACTCAAAGCGAAAACTTGAAAGACAGATTGAAAGCTCATACTACGAGCGGACAGTTCTTTCTCAAACTAATATAACTCCAATAGCATCTTCCATGATTCCTACAAATCCATTTCTTGATTCTTATGTAATTGAATTTCTTGATTTACCTGAAACTTTCTCCGAAAACAAATTCAGAAAAAGTCTCATCAGTAATATGAAGGATTTCGTTCTTGAACTTGGAAAAGATTTTGCATTTATTGCAGAAGAATACAAAGTTCAAGTCGGTAATTCTGATTACTCAATAGATTTGCTCTTTACGAATAGAGAACTGAAATGCTTAATAGCAATAGAATTAAAAATAGGAAAGTTTAAACCAGAATATGTATCAAAAATGGATTTTTATTTAGAAGCTCTAGATAGACAAGTAAAAAAAGAATATGAAAATCCGAGTGTAGGACTTATTCTATGTGCTAGTAAAGATAATGAAGTTGTTGAATACTCTCTTAGCAGAACTCTTTCTCCACTGATGATTTCTCAATATCAAGTCAAATTACCAAGCAAAGAGATTCTTCAGAAAAAATTGCAGGAACTAGTCCTATTATCTGATAAATAATTAGGACTAATTTCTGCTTCGCATAAAAACAATCTTCTTTTACTGCTTCTGGGCAGTTTCCATAAAGCCTGTATCAGTTGATGGACGGATTTCGTAGCCTAGAACAGGGTTTTTGGTACCGTTGCCGTAAACAGAACCGTCGGTACTTGTGTTACCAGTTTCATCTGCATGTGAATTTGTACCGGTTGTCGAGTCTTTGATTACACCTTCTGCATCTTTCCATACACCAACATTAATGCGGTCTTTAACTGCATTACTTTGGGTTGGAATTTCGGTTACTTCCCAATAGCCGGTAAACATGTCGTTTACAGCTCCTGCAACTACACTGTCTTGAGCTTTACCCAAGTCTGAAAGATATGCCATCTTAGGGCCAGAACTACCGTAATAGCCGATATATGGAATTACTTTTCCGTTGGTTCCTGCAGCATCAAGAGCAACATCAAGAGTGAGGTTTGAACCAACAATTCCGTTTGAGTCTACAATGCATGATTCAACAGATGTATCCAAGTAACTGTCAAGTTTTGCATAACATACATCACCGGAGTCACCATCATAACCTGCAAAATGGATACTTCCGTTTGGGGCAACTTTTATCTGGCAGTACATACCGGCATCGGAGAAGATTTGCATAGCATCATTCCAAAGACCATTAGGACCTTTTGTACCAGAAGTTCCTGTAACAAAATTGCCGTCAGCGGTAATATCTTTTTTATTATATGTATACCAAAGTGTCTTGTTTTCCTTATCGTACCAGGTAAGAACGACTATATCATATTTTGCGTTGCCAGTACCTCCCGCATTAGGAAGAACATCTATTGAAACATAAGGGCCTGCATTTCCAAGAGCTGCGGAATTTGTTATACCTGACTCGGCAATAATCTGGAAGTCTGTAATGTTATAATAATCAAGTTCACTATTTCCCGCTTTGTCCACTGTTGAAGATTTTCCATTACAATAACCATATTTATATTTATCATTTAAATAACTTGTTCCTGTGAAACCATCAATATAATCTGTGGTATTATCTGTTTCTGGGTTTGCTCCCCACTTGAATCTTATTTCCTGATTCAAATGGTCAAAATATGCAAGATAAACTGTTGCACTAGTACCTGAACCACTTACAGCAATACTTGGGCTTTGAACTCGATTTTTGTCTATATATGTTGTTGTATTATAAGTTCCGTCTTTTAATCCAAGCTGGCCTATCTGTTCAACACGAAGATGTTTTCTAGGCAGTTGTTTTGGAGTTTTATCTTTATTAAAAGCCTTTGTTCCCCAGTCAGTTGTATTACTTGTTCCCCACAGACTAGACATAAAGGCAAGTTTTGAGTTACTAAAGTCTGTGTTAATATCTCCACCAAGCGCAGTTCCATAAGTATTTCCTTCACTATCATAGGCAAAGCCTGTTGCACTAAAATTATCGTAATCTCCTAACCATAACTGATATGAATTAGTCCTGTTTGCCATGCTGAATCGTCTTGTACCACTTACATAGGCAAAACCAATTACACCGGCACCATCTCCAGTTTGTCTAGGATTAATCTTCATTATTGGGTCAAAAATGGCTCCACTTGCAGCCGGCTTTGCAGCTTTATCATTAAACTTCCATACATCAAGAATAACATCATCTGTAAGCATGTAGTTATTCTGCTGATTTGGCTTACGGTTGTAGAAGTTACTGAAGGTTGTACGGGTACCTGCAAGTCCAGCATCTTCTGCTTCTGGCACTGTTGCACCATAGCTTCCCTGAGCGTCATTCCAGTTTTTGTTGTTAAGACTGATTACCTTTGCACCTTCAGCACCTGCTTCTACATAAACAGGGCCACTTATAAATGCAGAAATGTCTGTTACCGGATACAACGTAAAGCCTTTATATGAATCATAGTCATTGATTTTTGTGGCAGCACCAAGAGTTGCAGTATGTGGTGTAGCGGCGCTATCGTACAACTTTCCATCTGCAAGGTTGAATCCATACAGGTAAATTGTTTCTGAAGAAGCTACAGGATAGTGTCCAAGAGCAGTTCTATCATATTCCGAAGAATCTGCCTTCTTTGATTTTGTAGAAAGCATTGTCTTAATTCCACGGATATATGGAACTACGTCAATTGAATAAGCATCTGTGTTATTTGCAGTATTTTGTGTGTAACCTACATTTCCGCCACTCAAAGAAGGCTTACCCTTATCTTTTACTCCAACTGTAATATTAATTCCAGCTTTTGGAGTAATACCCATTGCTTCTGTGTCTATTTCCATAGTCCAGTGAACTACATGGCCGTATTCCTGGCTTGCATAAGGAAGTTCAAAATCATCATCTTTGACAATTGTATTTCCCTGTTCATCTGTAGGAAGATCATAGCCAGCATCTCTATATTCACCATATGTTGCATGACTTATATGTGTAGTCCACATAGTTACAGTTGTTGCATTTGCACCTTCACCAACAGTTTTTGTTCCTGATTTTTCTTGCCAGTTTCCATAAACCTTGTTGTTCGAAGCATCAAGCGTAAAGTATTCTGCTATAGTAACAGCGTTTCCATTGTTAAAGCCTGGGATTGTTACATAAAGAGAATCAAGCAAAGAATTATCCTGTGCAATACCTTCGAGTTTTACTGCACCAGAAACCTTTGGATTTGATGAATTAACACCTGTTGCGTTTGCAAGATCTGTAGAAAGTTCAATGTGTCCCAAATCGGAACTGTTATTCTTGAGAGAGTTCTTCTCTGCACTCTTCCAGTAGAATGGAATTATCTTGTTCTTAGCAGATGTTGAATCAAGCAATGCAACATTCATGATTACATTCATTGTGGCACTTTGAGAAGTAGTTCCATAATTAAGACCTGGAGTACTATCCCAAATTGTGAATGAGAATTTCTGATTATTAGCATCGCCAGAATAAGGTCCGTTTTGGGTTTCTTTTAGATTTGTAAGTAAATCTTTTACTGTTATCTTTATTTCAGGATCCTTATCGTCTGCTGTTTGTACAAATTTTGTATCATCGTCTTTTGTACCTGTTCCAAGATCTACCGGTGAACTAGAACTATAATAAGCATCTGCCCAACCATCACCAGCTGCATTTCGTTTTGCAACCTTATAGGTATATCCAACAGTTCCGTTACCACCAACAATTTCCGGCTTGATAACAAGATTACGTTTTATTGTTATTAAACTTATTGGATTTGCATCTGTAGATGTTTCTGGGAATGTAATATTTGTTACCTTTTTACCAGATAAATTGTATCCTTTTTCAAATATATTATGATAAGAAACAAATTCTGCTTCATCAACTTCACCATTTCCATCTTCATCAGTACCAATCCAGGCACCTGCAATTCTTGGTGCATTATTCTGAACCTTTGCTTCGGCAGAAAGAACTGTAGCATTTCCCGCTTTATCAAATACTACATAATGAAGTGTTACAGGACCATCGCTTATATTCTTTGAGTTAATACTTGCCTGCCAGGTACACTTTGTACCAACTTTGCTTAAGCGTTCCGGCATAAGGTCTTTATCGGTACCTGTTGGAAGATTTGCAGCTTTTATATAACCATAACCATAATCATCGTCATAGTTCAAATCACTAGAAGGAATGTCTTCTGGGATTGTGTTGTCTATTACATTTGCAAAAGCAAACATTGCAGTTGCAGCAGAACCAGGATTTTCAGAAAGAGTAATTGTATTATTTTCAATTGATTTTATTAAATAAATAAAACCATTAACTTTTGCGAGTCCGCCTTCATGAATATTGTCATCAACAGCAGATAATGTAAGTTTGTTGTTTTCTACGCTGCTTACAGCAACTTTCTGCCAGTATAAGCCGTCTTCGAAGGCTCCAACATTGCCTTTTAGTGTAGAATAATCTGTAAGGTTTCCGTTGTCCTCTATTCCGCTGCGAATCATAGGGTCAATGATTTTTGTTTTCTGTCCTGTTATATCTCTTGTAAAGTAGAATGCAACACGTTCTACACCTGTCTGATTTACGTTATTTACACTCTGTTCAAAAGCTTGTGAACTAAAGGTGTAGAAACCATTTTCATTCATAATTTCAAGATTATCAGCAAGAGGTGTTACTACCGGTGCTTTGTTATCGCAAATTACAGAGAATAGCTTTGTAAATTGTTTTTGTGCAGAACTTCCATCTTTTGCTATGAATGATACTTCTGATTTTATTACAGCATCCGTATCATCAGTTCCAATTGGAAAACAGAAAATATAACCTGATTCGCCATCTTTTTCATAACTAATGGTAAAGGAACCGTCTGTACCAAAATCTTTATTATTATATGTGATTTCACTTATTCCGTTGTCATCATGAACTGCACCAACTACATACCATTTACCGGCCAGGCTCATTGCATCGGTATAATCACGTATAGCAGAATAATTATTAATTGTATACTTTCCAGCATTGGAACCAGTTGTAGTTACAGTTATTTTTTCAGTCACGTTATCATCCCATTGAACAAGTTTAACTTCCTGTTCCAATTTAGGAATTGTATCATCAATTCTTATTTTTTGAGTTTTTGCACTACTTATGAGGCCAATATTGTCTACAGCATAAAGACGAATATTTATTGTCTTTCCACTAAACTCTTTACCTTCATTAATTTTCTGATTCCATACATCACCATTTGCATCAATCTTAATACCATACTGATTAGTTAAAACTGGAATAGAAACAAGTGTATATTTTCCACCAGCATCAGATTCAAGGAAAGCTTTATCCGCATCATCCCAGTCGTTTTCATCGCTTTCGTCATCATAATTTGTATCAATCTGCATATAAACTGTATATGGCTGAGCTTTACCCGATACAGAACCAATAACATTAATTGCACCACCTAAAACAGGTATTTTATCAGGATTATCAGCATCTTTCTTTGGATAGCTGAATTCTACTTTTGGTCTGTCTCCCTGTGGATCTACCAGAATTTCATAAGCCTCTTTAGAAACATTACCGGAAGCATCTTGAGCCATAAGATGCAGATAAAGAGGTGTAATAGTGTCATACCATTCATTTGGATTTGTACTTTCAAGTCTGGCTTTTGTTGTTTTACCCAATGTTACAAGCCAGGTATTAACAAGGTCTGTATGATTAGGGCCTAAAAGGCTTGAGCCGTCAAAATAAACATAGAAGTTTGAAGTTGTATAATCGGTATTTGCGTCATACTCTGAATATGCGTCATCTGCAAGAGGGGTTGCCTCATCATCAACTGCATAATATAGTTTTGTAAGTTCATTTGTATAACCAACTGCAGTAATTACACCGCTGTGTTCCTTGCCTGCTTCTGGAGAGTCTACAACAATTTGTGGAGCAGTATTATCAAGTTCAAACTGCATTTCTACACTACTAGTTCTTTCGGCGTTATCTGTAGCAATAATTTCTATTGTTAATATACCATCTTCTGGTATATATGATTTTCTGCAATCAATTTTAGCCATATAATATTCATCTACCTTGTCTAAGGTGTAAGTTTCAACTAGTGTTTCATTAATTGTTACTTTTGCTTGTACAGTTTTTACTCCAGTTCCCCCATCGGTTGCTTTTACGCGGAATTTCAAAAGCTTTGATTCGCCACCAGGAATTATGCTGATTGAATTTGTTGGACTCCAATCGCCCTCATTTTCTGGATTTGCAGAAGAACTAGTTGAAAGCTTTATTTCTTGAAGTTCTGGAGACATTACATCAAGCAATGCATAGATTTCCGGCTTTTTGCTTTCATCATCGCCTAACTTATGACCATCGGCATCTTCTATATAAACTCGTTTCCACTTGGTTTCGTCAGAAGATGTGAAAATTGTGCCATTATTATCTGTTATTTTGAATTCTACAGTTTGTTTTCCATCATTTGTAAGAGAGAATTTTCCACTTCCATTTTTAAGTTCTATCTCTTTCCAACTATCATTTTCACCTGTTCTGAATTCTGCCTTTTGAATTGCCCCATCATCATCTGTTATGTTTACATAAACCTGTTTTTCTTTAAGAAGAACAGGTTCAGAGATAGTCATTGCAGAAAGATTAATTCCTTCTGTTACAAGTTTTATAACAGGACGGTCTGTATTGCGGTCGATTTTGTATTGTACAGGAGATATTGTGCTTGGGTTTCCCGCAACATCTGTTGCAACAGGAAGAATCCATACAAACTGAGATTCGTCATCATCTTCTATCAACTCATCAAAACCAGCATCAAATTCAAAGTTATAGAGCATTGAAACAGTTACGTTATCAACACCTTCTTTCTTAGTCTTCCACTTTGTATAACTAGTGAGGGCTGTTGGAGCAGGGGCTGTTTCTGTTGCTGCTTTTGAATAATAAATTGAAACTTCTTCAGGACTGCTGCCTTCATCTGATGAAGTACCGGTTATTGTGTTCGCACCGTTTAACGATGAACCATTAGTAGGACTTATGTCCGCAACAACAGGAGGTACTGTATCAATCTTCAATACAGCAATCTTTGTTGGATTAGGTGCAATGTTACCTTTACCTTCGTGTTCTGCCCAGTCTTCGGCTTCAAGATAAATTTCGGCATTGTCGCCAAGAGGTCCAAACCAGTCATCTGCCTGGCCAACTTTTGGAGTGAGTTTTAAAGTCCATTTTGCATAAGAAGCAGCACTTGAGAATGAGAACTTTTTGACATTTGTAAGATCAACATTATCTATAGTTGGATTAGTTGGGGCATATCCCGTATAAGAAAACTCTCCATAATTATTTTCGAATTTTACTGTTACTGCACTATCATTTAATGGAGAAACTTCATTTCCATTTTTATCTTTTGCAGTAATTGTTAGGGTTTTATTATTTTTATTTGGGACATACAATACATTATCTTCTAATTGTGCATTAATCTTAGATGAATCCTCATTCTCAATAATATAATCAGATAAATTACTATCTATAACGACAGTTCCTTTAATAAGAACTCTAAGAGATTTTAAACCAGCGGCTTCATCGTAAACAGAGCCCTCTAATTCTATTGGCTTAGAACCGTTTGTAAGCTGCTCTGTGCTTGTGGCAACTACAGTAGGTGCTGTCTGATCTACTTGGATTTTTAATATAGTTATCTCCCCTTCATTTCCACAATTATCTATTGGGCGAAGCAGAAGGTAATTGATTTTTTCTGATGAAACAGTATTAAAGCCCGAAATATTTGCTGTGGCTTTTGTTGCCTTTCCACTTACTGTTCCAATTGTATTTCCGTTTGAATCAAGATTTGAATTGTAGTAAGAATAATCTTGATCTGGTTCTGGAGCGAAGGTTCCGCTTGCAGACAAAGCTGCTATAGAAACATCAATATCCTGAGTGCCATTAAAATATGCTTTGAGTGTATCATTAGTTATACTTGCAGTAGCATTAACCGAATACAGTTTATATTCAAGTCGGGCAAGTCCACTACGCTCTACATTCAATTCTTTATCATTATCATCTACATAAGTTGTTACACTTATAGAAGTCATTCTTCCGTAAGAAGATTCACTGTAGCGTCCTTCTCCAAGATTAAGGTTATTGAATTTAATAACCTCATTTCCTCTGAATGTATATCTGTTATCAGGGCACTCACCTGTTATAATTACAGGCGCAGTTTCATCAAACTTCAAATAGATTGTTTTTGTTTCAGTGTTTCCTTCAGCACCTGCATCTTTTTGTTCTTCTGTAAGAGCAGCTTTTTCTTCATCAGTAAGATCAATTTGATCTTTTGCAATAAGAGTAATTGTTGCATCTGACCAGCCGTCAAAACTATCAATATCAAAACTCCATGAAGAAGGATCACTACCACTAGCAGCAGGAGTTAATGAGTGTTCACCATCTGTTACAGAAAGCGCAACGCTCTTTAATACGTTATCATCTGTAGCAATTCCACTTATAGTAATTTTTCCACCAACAACTCGCTTAATGTAATATTCATTCTCAGCATTTTTATAAGCCTGAGTTGTTTCATAAGTTTGAGTAGATTCATCAATAACTTTTACCTGAGTTATTGAAATATTTTTAATTTCAGGAGCCTTTTGGTCAACAATAAATGTACAACGGTCAACTTCTGTTTTGTTTCCTGCAACGTCAGTTCCAATAATTCTGAACAAACCGCTTACGAATTTTTCTTTTGGAATTGTGATGTCGTATTCATCTGTAGACTCACCTTCTGAATCGGTTTTCTGAGTGCATACAACATCCTGAGTTATATCTGTATTACCAATCATGAACTGTAATGGTACAGTTCCGCTGGCGCTATCAGAATATGTAACTGTGAAAGCTTTATCTACAGTTTTATTTACATAAACATTTCCTTCTGGGCCATGTGTAACTTCAAGAACAGGTAAAACTGTATCAACTTTAAGGCTTACTTCTTTTACTTCAGATTCATTTCCTGCCTTATCTACAGCCTTTATATAAAGCTTTTGTTCCCCTGCATCTGCAAAGGTTATAGTTGAACTCCACTGATTTGCCTGATCATCTGCAGACATATTAATCCAGGTTGGATTTGCACCTTCTGCCTCCGGATCATCTTTTGTACAGCGTACATTAACTACAGAAGAAGTTTGATCTGCAGTTGTAACAGTGAATTCACCATAATTTGTATGGAACCATTTTTGAATAGTTGAAATATCCTGGCCTTCAAATTCAACTTTTTCAATAGAAGGTGTATCGTTATCAATTGAGAATGTAATTGTTTGATTTGTTGCAGTTCCAAGCTTATCTTTTGCAGAATATACAAGCTTATAAGTTCCGCCTTCTTCAGGTTTTACAAATGTATCTGTCCAGTCGGTACCTTGTGCAATCTGAGCAGCAGTAGCGGAGATAGCAGAAGTAAGATTTGAAAGGCAAAGTGAATCTACCTTTGTTTCTGTTTCACCTGCAACCTTATATACATCTCTTGAAAGTGTTACAACTCCACTACCATCTTTAATAGTTCCGGTAATTGTAACATTTTTATTATAGTAAGTATCAGCAGTTGTATTAGGAGTTTTGATGAGGAACTCTGGAGCGCCATTATCTTTTGTTACAGTAACAGTCTCTGTTTTAGTTCCTGTTGAAAGGCCCTTAATATCTTTTGCATAAATTACAAGTTCATATTCACCTTCGGCCTGAGGAAGACTAACATTAAGGCTGTATGAAGTTGTTCCTTTTGTGAATGAACCAAGAGTAAGGTTTGTATATTCTTCATCTGGAACAGGACTTGTCTTTTTATATTTTACAGTTACAGTATCCAGACCATCATCATCCTTAATGTTTCCAACAAGAACATTTGAAGTTTTTGAGAATACAGTATCTTTATTTGTGAAAGAGACTTGAGGATAATCTGTAGACTGATCTACTGTAATATTACATGGAATAGTTATGCTGTTTCCAACAGTATCTTCTGCATATATATTGAGGACATATGCCTTCTTATCTTCGAGACTTGTTGTATCAAAATCAAAGGTCCAGTGGAAACCAGGATTCTGAATTTCGGTTGCGGCATTATTTCCAATTGCATAAGAAAGCTTTTTAAAGCCGCTTCCTGTATCGCTTATGTTTCCTGTAATTGAAATTGTTCCGTTTACATAAGTTTTGTCGTCTTTACTTACTACAGGTGTAATTACGATATCATCAGATAATTCGGGAGCCTTGTTGTCAAGCTTGAACTCAAAATCGGCACCTTCATTAGCTGCAGACAAAGAATCTTCGGCAACAAAAGTAATCTTATATTTATATGCACCTTCTTCCTGAGGAATAAGGCTGGCATTTGAAGCCTTTTTTATTATTGCAGTAAAATTATAAGCCTTGCCTTTGTTTTCTGTTCCATTTTCGGCAAGTTCAAAATCTTTAATTTCGTAAGAATACTTAACCTGAGCTTCTTTATTTTCATCTGCGTCAGCTTTATTAATATCACAAGTGCTTACCGTTATATTTGAATCAGAAATATCAGTAATAGAGATTGCGGTAATCTGAACATTTTCTTTTTGAACAAAAATATCTTTGTCGGCAGTAGCAACAGTTCCGTGAATTACAATTCCATTTTCATTTACAGTAGAACCGCGCTGATATTCATTTGGAGTAAACGCACCCTGAGCAGCACTGAAGGTAAAGCTTGGAGGAGCAAAAGAAGACAAACGTTTGAATCCGTAGCGGTTACCCTGTTTGCTTTCAAGTTCGTTTCCGGCAACATCGTTTCCCTTTACAATAATTTCGTAGTAATGATTTACATTGAGACCAACGCTTACTGCAGAATCTGCATCATCGTCTTTGTAGAATTCAATTGATTTTTCATTCTGAGGGCTCAAAACATCTTTTAAAAGTCCGTCTGCATAAGTTCCTTTTTTGATTAAGGTTGCATGAGGAGTTTGTGCAGTAATTTCTGCAGGAGTTGTACCAAGATGATACAATTCAATTTGAATGGAGTTTTTATCTACAGCAATTGCATCGCCACCTGCTTCAAGATTAAGAGGAACTGCAGAACCAGTTTCAAAGGTAGCAAAGTCTCCATTCCAAAGTTCAAAATTTGAAATTGACCATACAGGATTGTTTTTAGGGTCAACAGAGAATTTTGTAGATTTTTCGGCAGTAATTGTAGTGCTCGAAGCAGAGTTACCAGGATTTTTGAGAAGCTCAACAATTTTAGTAATCTGCTCTTCTGAATAAGAAGATTTTCCGCTCAACAAAAGCATGAGGTTTCTGGCATTGAGGGAATATGTATTTTCACTGAAAAGCTCTTCGTTATAAGAGTCGCTTAAAATATAATACTGATCTGTTTTATTTCCGCCTTCAACGCCTGTGTCGCCCGGATTCTGATAAACTTTTGCATTATCTTCGAGCATAAAACCACAGTAATAAAGCTTTTCATTTGATTCTGCAAGATTTACAGTTTCATTATAGATTGTAAGATAGTTATTGTGCAAAAGGTCTTGAACACCTTCTTCAAGAGCCTTGTTATATTTTGCAATTGTAAGAGGGCTGTCAGAAGACATTGTACCAAAACCACTTATTTCAAGAGTTTTAGCTTCCTGATCAATAAATTCATTTGTTGTCTTATCAAACTCTTTATAGTAAAGAGTAAGTTTTGCACTTTCATGTTCTTCCGAAACATCACCTGTAATATTAATTGTACGTCCATATACAGAAGCTTTTTCGCTACCTGTTGCAAGGGGTTTACTTACAAGAAGAACCGGAGCAGTGTTATCGATATCTACAGGAATAGAAGATTCTGGAGAAGCCTTATCTTTCTGGTCATAAGCAATTGCCGAAACAATGTAACTGCCATCAGGGAATTCCCACTGCTTGTATGCATTATAAGTATCGTAGTCAGGCTCTGCTTTTTTACCACCATTTTTCTGGTTCAACTGAAGGGTCCATGATGTGCGCTCTAAATCGAGAGTAGCAGTATATGGTCCATATTCTTTTTTAGTCGAAGTATTTGTTAATGTTACTTTTACAGAAGAAACAAGAATATCATCTTCACAAGTTCCGCTCACAATAAACATGTCGCGAACAATTGCATTCTTTGGAGGATAAGAAATTTCAACTGTAGGAACGGCAATATCAACTGCATCACCAAGTCCTACGTTTCCACAACCATTAAATAGAATTCCTGCAAAAGAGATTATGAAAATAGCTGTTGTTTTTATTAAGTTTTTCTTCATCATTTTCGTCCTCCTTCCTATTGCATTTGCGCAGTTTCGATGCGGCTGTTTGCGGTATCTTTAAGTACTGAATAAGAAACGAGTGGATTTGCGGTGCCATTGCCGTAGAATTTGCCACTTCCTGCAGCCGCGTTCGGTATTCCCGTTGTTGAGTTCTTAATCTGTCCTTTTACGTGTTGGTTATCACCGGTTGTAACTGTATCTATGTATTTCCAGACTCCAACATTTATGCGGCTGTCAACGTTCATAAGACGTTTATAATCAAGATCATCAATTTCACTTCCAGTTGGAATATATGTTACTTCCCAGTTTCCTGTGAACATATCACTTTCGGCACCATTTGTTGTATTACCATTTACCGGATATGCAAGCTTTGCCATGTTTGAACCGTAGTATGAGATATATGGAACTGGTGTTGTTCCATCGCTTGCAAGAGCAACATCCATTCTCATGTGAGAACCAGCATTACCGGCAGAATCAACTGTATATTCATTATAGGTGTCGCTATCATATGAACTTAAATATGCATATTTTAAATCACCATATTGTGAATCATAAGCAGCAATATGAATACCACCTTTACCATCTACTTTTACAGAACAGTATTCGCCTGCACCTGTGAAGATTGTTTTAGCATCTTCCCAATCTTCTCTATTTAATCCTTTATATGCATCTTTCTTAGTAGTGGTGCCATTTTTTGTTGGCCAAGCTGCATAATTATCTGGATTCTCATTATATGAATACTTTAATGCTTTTGCTTTTGAGTCATACCAAACAACAACGACAACATCTTCATCTGTTAGGCCACCTGTACTTCCCTTTGGAATTACGTCAATGTCAACAAATTCACCAGCTCCACCAAGAGGGGTTCCTGTATAAGCATACTGTGGATCTATTATTGTTTCTCCTGCAGCGTCTGTTGTTGTAGGAAGATTTGTTGTAGCATCTGTTGCAATTACCTGAGAATACTGGCAAGTATATGGATTATTATTATTCCAAGATGATGCATTATTATTTATAGGACGGAATAAATCTGTATCACTCCAATTTTTATTTTTTATGTTAGTAACAAGTTTATTCATTGAACCGTATTTATAACGAATTTCATCATTAAAACTATCGTAATACACCATATAAATATTTGTATCAACACCATTAGGAGAAGTTGCAATATTAGGGCTTCTTACCTTATAACGTAAATCCATATATTTACCTGAATTGTCACGTTTTTTGTTTTGATTTACATATTCAAGATAGATTTCCGTTGAATCGCCTCCACCAGCTGGTAATATTTCAAAATGCAAACCATCTCCTTCGTTTCCTCCTGCAGACATACTAAAGGCATTACCTTTTGTATCATAAGCTAAGGCAGCGGTAGTTTGAGAATCTTTTTGACTACTATATTTATCTTTACCCTTTGTATAAGAAGTAGTACCACCTTTAGGTCTTGAGAAGCCTACTGGTCCATCCAGGAATGCAAAACCCACTATACCATTGTAATTAGAAGCAGGATTTATCTTCATAGTCAATTCATCAATACGACCACCAGCAGAAGGCAAACCTGCTTCACTATTTATATTCCATACATCAAGTTTCACATCATCTTTTAATGTATCGTTATTATTTCCATTAGGCTTGCAGTTATAGTCAGGACTATTAGAATTCTTGTTGTTTAAGCTTTCAACATCGCCAACCTTTACATAAACCTGACCACTTGTAAATGCAGAAATTCCAGAAACAGGATACAATTTAAAGCCTTTGTATGAGTCGTATTTTGTAAACACATCTAATGGATCATCATCATTTTCTGTTTTGGCAGATCCAAGGCTAGCCATATGTTTTGATTTATCTGCTGCAACTGCAGTTTCATATGCACTATCATACAAAGTACCACCTGTAAGATTGAATCCATACAGATAAATTGTCTCTGATTTATTTACAGGATAGTGTCCAATCGCAGTTCTGTCATATTCCGAAGAATCGCTCTTCTTTGACTTTGTAGAAAGCTTTGTCTTAATTCCACGGATATATGGAACAACGTCAATAGTATAATTATATGTATAAGCAGAGCTACCGTTATCTCCTCCACTCTGAACTACAGGATCTGGTTCAACATATTCTGTCTGACCTTCAGGTATTGTTCCAGTTTCGTTGTAATCAAATTTATTGCTTGTATATTCTACATTTTCACCATTAAGAGTAGGTTTACCTTTATCAAGAGCCCGTGCTTTAATTGATATATTAGTTGCAGGAGTTATTGACATAGCTTCTGTATCAATTTCCATTGTCCAGTGAACAACGTGACCGTATTCCTGGCTTACCTGCTCTACAGTATCATCTGCGTTTTTACCTTCTGGGATTTCGCCAATATAACCTGCAGCTTTAAATTCTCCATAAGTTGCATTTGTTATTGAAGCAGTTCCTGTCCAACTACCATCATTATTATAAGTTGCAATTGTTATTGGATTACCACTATTATAGGTTGAAATTGAAACCGAAAGATCTTTGAGCAGAATATTATCCTGCGCAATACCTTCGAGTTTTACTGCACCAGAAACTTTTGGAGTTTTTGAAGTTATTGTATCTGGAAGATCTTTTGAAAGTTCAATATGTCCCAATTCAGAATTGTTATTCTTAAGAGAGTTTTTGTTTGCACTCTCCCAGTAGAATGGGATTATCTTGTTCTTAGCAGACTTTTCATCATTCAACTCAACATCCATTACAATATCAATAGTTGCAGTCTGACTTTCAATTGCAGCTGCTCCTTCATTATCCCAATAAGGAGTTGAATCACTTATTTTAAAGGTGAACTTCTGGTTTTTTCCATCTGGAATTTGAGGTGAATCATTTTTAAGAGTTATAAAATCTTTTACATCAAGTGTAATATTGCTATCTTCCCAAATATAATTTTGTGAAGCATCGTCATCATCAACAGTTCCGCTTGTTCTAAGCTGTTTAGAAGTCTCCAATGTAAAGTATGGGTCGTCCCAATTAGTATTACCGCTGTTTCGTTTTGCAACACTATAGGTATATTTAATTTCTCCATTACCACCAATAATTTCAGGGATAATTACAGTTTTACCTTTAATCTTAAGCGCAGAAACAGGGGTTGCTGCTGTTGAATTAGTTGGCAAAGAAAGAGAAGTTATTTTTGAACCACCGTTATAGCCTTTGCTTTCTTTATAAAGTTCATGATAAGTGGTTATAAACTCATCACCTTCTACTTCATTATTTCCATTCTCGTCGGTACCAAACTTAACTCCTGCAATACGAGGAGCATTATTCTTTATAACACCTGTTTTTGTTTTTACCGTAGTAGCATTACCAGCCATATCAAATACAACATAATTAAGAGTTATCGGTCCATCGCTGATATTCTTAGAGTTGATGCTTGCTTCCCATGTATATTTTGTACCCTCCTGAATAAGGCTTTCTATCATACGGTCGCCATCATCATCAAGTCCGTCACCCTTGGTATAGCCCCATCCATATTCGCTACCATAATCTTTGAGATTACCTTCGCTTTCGCGGGTAGGATTATCTACAACGTTAGCAATTGCAAACATAATTGAACTTGCTGCACCAGGGTCACCAGAAAGTGAAACTACGTTTGAATCTACACCTTCGATTCTGTAAATTACACCGTTTATTTTTGCAAGTCCGCCTATGTGAACATTTTTAAGATTTGAATCAGCAGGAACTGTAACAGCAGAACCAGAAACACTATTAACACTTACAGTCTTCCAGTATAAGCCTGAATCCAGAGTAAGGCCATCTCCATCTTTATAACTCAATACATTGCCATCTTTGCCTGTACGAATCATAGGGTCAAAGATTTTCTCTGGCTGTTTGTTAATATTTCTTGTAAAGTAGAATGCAATTCTTTCTACTCCAGACTGATCAACAGTACCAACTTTTTCTTCGCTTGCTTCACCGCCAAAAGTATAAACTCCATCACTATTAACAATTGTTGCATTAAAATCAATATTTGTTGCTACAGGAGCTTTATTATCATACAAAACTGTAAAGTTGGCCTCGGCAGAACGGGCGTCAGAATCTTTGTTTTCTTCGGCACTAAACTCTATAGAGTATTCACCTACTGCATCATCTGTTGTATCTCCAATAGGAAGGCAGAATAAATAACCAGAGCCAGAAGACTTTTGTAATGTTACAGGTCTTATATATGCGCCAGCTTCTGTATCACTTCCTTCATAAACTTTATCTGCAGCATCTTCTGGTATAATAGCTCTTATTAATGTTCCACCATTAACTTTATAAGAAACAGAATGTATACCACTATCATCTGTAACTTTACCAATTAAATACCATTTGCCTTTAATACGTTCGCCTTCTATGTATTCACGAGAGGCAATTGTTGCATTGGCGGCAAGTTGAATATTGTCGTTGCTATCAAGAGCAAATCCGTTTTTGCCATTATAATTGGTTGCCCACTGAACAAGTCTGATATTCTGATCTATTACAGGAAGATCACTATCAATATCAATGTTACGAGCTTCAGGACTACTTGTAAAACCATGAGTATCTGTTGCGTATGCCCAGATCTTTACAGCTTTGGTTTCTCCTTCTGATGCAGGATTTAATTCTCCACCTATATTGATTTTCTGGCTCCAGCTTCGGCCAGAAACTCTTATTCTGATTGCGTAATCATTTATATCTGTGTTATCTGCAATTGTGGTTACAACCTGTTTAGATTTCATATATCCAAGTTCATAACCTTTTAATTTAAGAACAGCAAAGTCATCGGCATCCCAGTCACCGTCAGAATCACAGTCTACCTGGAGCCATGCGTAATCTATACCATTTGTACCCGAAGCAGTACCAATAATTGTAGGAGAACCTCCAAGTGTAACTCGGTTTGTTCCTCCCGCTTTATCTTCGCTTGGGTAACCAATTTTAACTTGAGGTCTGTTTCCTAATGGATCAAGACGAATTGGATATGAATATCTTGTAATATTTCCGGCCTGGTCAACAGCCTTTACATGGAAATACAATTTTACAATATCATCAAAAGCATTTGTTGAAGAACTTAAATCTGCATCTGTTGTAATTCCAATATCTTTAATCCACTGATTAAGAGTTTTTGAATGTCCGGTTGTTCCAGTTTTTCCGTCGAACCACAAGTACATACTTCGCATTGAAGTGGTACTAAATTGTGTATATGTACAAATCTCCTTTAGTGCCTGGGTAGGATTAATTGTATGTCCAGATTTATCTGTTGTTGGCAGATCAACAGGAGTTTTTTCATTATCGTTGCTGTCGTATGTTACAAAAGCAAATGATTGATTTTCTGCATAGTTATCTGGCGAAACATCAATAGGAGAAATTGCATAATACAAGGTTGCAATTTCGGAAATTGAAGTATCTATAGTAACATTGCCTGTTAAGTTTTCATCAGAAGCAGGAGAATTAACAGTAATCTCCGGTAACTTATCATCAAGCTTAAATGTAATTGCATCAGAAGACTCTTTGCCTGCTACGTCTGTTGCTTTTACTGTAAGGATATAAGAAGAGTTATCTTTTTTTGCAGAATCTGCTCTTCCGTTAAGAACAGGAATTACAAGATAGTAAATACCGCCTTCTTCCGAAGGAGTTTCAAGAGATGGTTTTTCTGTTAATTCGACTCCATCAAGTGTTGCAGAAAGTTCAACCTTTGCGATACCACTACCATCATCGGAAGCTCCTGCTTTTACTCTAAGATATTGAAAATCAGGACCTCCAAGAATATTTCTTGAGAAGCCGCTTGTATCGAATTTAGCTGCCTCGATTACCGCTGCTTTTTCTGTTTCACTTAATTCATTAAATCCTTGTGGCAAGTACCGTACCTCTTCAATTGTAAGTACAGGAGGCATTGTATCAACATCAACATAAACTACAGGAGTTTCGTAACCATCTTCGGTTGTTCCATATTTATGATTATCTGAGTCGGCAAGATAAATTGTATTTAATTCAGAGCCATTTGCAGGTGCTATAGATGTAAATACACCACCCTTTTTATCTGTAATCTGGAATTCAATCTTCTGCTTTCCTTCATCAGAAAGTTTAATTGAAGCACCATTTGTTGAGATTGTTGAAATTATTGAAGTATCAGTAATTTCTGTCCAGCCAGGATTTTCATTTCCTTTTATAATGCGGTATTCAACTTTCTGAACACCATCATCATCGGAAACTTTAAAGTTCAAAGTCTTTATTTCCAAAGGTAAATAGTTTGAATCTGAAAGCGGAGATACAGTTGTATCTGTTGGTTTTGTTACCAGCTCTGTACTTGTAATAGTAACAACTGGACGGTCTGAATTTCTGTCTACAGTAAAGGTCTTGTAGGCAGCTGAATTGTCTTTCTTGTTTACAGTTACATCATTATCAGCCCAGTTAACGTTGCCAGCTTTATCTTGTGAGCAGACAAGAATATGAACTTTTCCAGAAACCGCATCTCCAATGAAGTCATTAAAATTCACATCCTTTACTTCAAAGTTATAAATTTGCTGTACAGTAGCACCGTATTCATATTCATCACCAGAAGGATCATTTTCACCCTTTGAGGCTGTAGTAATACTCTTTATGAGTTTCCAGCCGCTAGAGGCATCTGCTGAATCAAGTTTATCTGATGTTTTAAGAGAAGCAGGAAGTTTTCCGTTTGCGTCGACTGCTGTAGAATAATAAATTGAAAGGCTCTTTGGTGTGTGATTTTCGGTAATTGTACCTTTTATTGTCTGTTCACCATTCAAGGCAAGATTTGCATTTGAATTTGTAATTGCAGAAACAGGCAATGTTTTATCTATATCAAGAGAAGTAATTACAGTTGAAGCTTTGTTTCCGCTGCCGGATGCATCTTCGGCCCAGTCTTCGGCTTCTATAGCAATCTGTACTACAGATTTATTTAATGCTTTAAACCAGGTTCCGTTCTGAGGAGTAAGATCGAGTGTCCAGTCTGCAAAGGTTGGTCCATTTGCAAAGGAATCTGGAACACCTGTGCCGCTTGCATTTGTATAATATGCATTATATGTGAGAGTTCCGTAGTTGTTTGTAAATAAAACAGTACTTGCCGTATTATTCTTTGGAGAAACATAATCTCCCAATGAATTTTTGGCAGTTATTTTTAAAGTTGCATTATCTTTGTTTGGTACATAGATAGTTTCAATTCCATCTTCATCAACTAATTGTGCATTAATTTCTTCTGTTTTTTTACTAGAAACAATTACATTCTTCAAACATCCGTCAATTACAACTTTACCGTCAACATAAAGGCGGAGTGCTTTTAAGCCGGAACCTTCGTCTTTATATTTTCCAGTTAGTTGCTGCAAACTGCTTTTTCCATTCGTAAGCAAAGAAGTTGGATTTGACTGTGATGCATCTGATACAACCTGTGGAATTGAATCATCGACCTGAATAAGGAGTGCAAACCAGTCTCCTTCGTTACCACAGTTATCTATTGCACGAACAAATACAATATTTGGAGTTCCGGCAACTGTACTTTCAAAACCACTTAGTGTTCCTTTTCCCAGAGTACAAGGGATTTCGGTAGAATCGTTATAATGTGTATAATTGCTTGACTCAATTGCAAGGGTTCCGCTTGTACAATCAGCATCTGCAGGAACAGAACCATTATATATTCCTGTTATGACATTTTTATAAGTGTCAGTTACCTTTGAAACAGGAAGCATCTTATATTCAATTGTTGAAACTCCGCTGCCACCTTCTTCACCAATGAAGGTTACAGTAAGAGCAATAGAAGTTTCTCGGCCAAAAGAGGCATCGCTATAGGAACCGGCTCCAATTTTAATTCCACCATATTTCCAAACATCTTTACCTCTTAATTTATAACCGGCAGGGAAAGGATTTGATGAGTCTCCAGTGTCTGCATCGTTTGTAAGCACAGCAGGGGCGTCACTATCAAAAATCAATTCAATATCGGCGGCGTTTTTAGTATTTCCGGCCTTATCAAAAGCGGTAATTGTAATAACAGCATCCTGTGCAGCTGAAGTATTCTGGCATGAAGACAAATCAATATCTGTAAAAGTCCAGCTTGTCTGGGTTGATTCCTCTTTATATACAACCTGCTCTACAACCTGATCTACCTGACCGTCTTCAGTTCCAGTTACTGCTACAGTTCCAGTTACTGTAAGAACTGTTTTATCAATACCAGAGTTATCTGTTGTAGTTCCAGTTATTGTAAGCTTTTCATCAGAACGATTTCTTACATAGAATTTTCCGTCTGAAGTTTTGTAAGACTCTTTGAAGCCCTGTCCCTTTATTCTGCCAACATTAATACCACTAATTGCAGGAGGAGTGCTATCTTTATTGAGCTTCATTATTTTTATAAATCCACCGTTTATATCATTTCCGGCATGGTCTCTTGCAGAAACAATAAGGTCTCCGCCAGCATCATAAGAAGACTTGTCAATTAAAGCTACAAAAGATTTAATTGTTTTTGTGTTTTCATCAGGGAGGTTATTTGAATCAAGACCATATGTAACTTCGTATGGATTTATTTCAACATTCTGTCCCTGGTCATTCTGAATTGTTTCTTTTGCATTAAGAATTGTTGCAATATCAGCCTTATTTACAAAACTCTGTGAATAGTATTTTACTTCAGGAGTAATGCCTGTATTAGCACCTGTATTAGCAATCGTAAACACTAATTCTTCTATACCACTGCAGGCGTCACCATCTGTATAATTTCCGTAGAGTACAATATCCTTTGTGTTTACATAAGCAGTATCACCTGGCTCAAGAATAGAACCATCCTGGCTTTCATCTGCACCTTTAATCTGGTACCACTTTACTTCAAGAATAGGCTTTGTTTTATCAACCTTTGTTTGAATTGTTCTATCTATATAGTTACCAACATTATCTGTAACACGAATACAGAAGCGGACATCATCACCATCAGGGAATGTAATATTTGCACTCCACTTTTCATCACCGTTTGCTTCTTCGCCCAAAACTGAGTGAGTCATATCGCTAAAGACAGTTTCTGCTGTTACAGGATTATCAAATGTATAAGTAACGCTCTTTACACCAGAATCATCATCTTTAACCATTACTTCAACAGAAATATTGCTCTGTGTAATGTAAGAATCAATACTTTCTGCATTCTGTGCAACATCGTTATCGCCAATCTTAATAATGCCATCAATTACAGGTTCATCAACATCAACAGAATATTCAATCTTGTATTCAGATTCCTGTCCATAAATATCTTTTGCTTTATATTCAGCCATATATTTTCCGCTTGTAGAAGGAAGTGTTATTTCATCAATAAATGATTTTGCAGTTACAGACGCAGGTGTTGCTGTTAAATTTGAAGTATGTGTAGTAACAAAGCCACCTTCAGAAGCAAGACCGTTTCCATCAGAAACAGTACCGTGTACAGTGAGTGCCTTTACATCGCCAGTTTTGCTTCCCATTAACCAGGTAGATTCATTCAAAACAGGAGTTACTGCACTAAATACAGGAGCACCGTCATCAATTGTTACATAGAATTTTTGTGCAAGAGAATCATAATTTGTTTCTTTCTTGCTTGAATCAGAAGCAGAAGCAACAGCATAAATATCTTTTGCTTCTACAGAAATTTCATACTGACCTTCAACAGAAGGAAGTGTATATTCAAAATCATAAAGTTTAGTTCCAGATGCAAGAGCCTTTGCAGGAGTAAGAGCAGCAGGAGTTCCACTTGCACCAGGGCCCACTTTCTTACAGGTTACAACAACACTGCCAAGACCATCATCATCTTTAACAGAACCATAAAGCTTGTTTCCCGCAGTAGAAGGGAACATGTTTGTACTTGAACTAAGAGAGCTTACAGCAGCAACTGTCTTATCGGCATTAGAAAGATCAAATACAGGCTGGTCTTTTTGCTGATCAATTACAATTGTTTTCTGAGTAACAGCAACGTTGTCTACCTTATCCTGTGCACTTACAATAATATCAAAAGAAGCTTCTCCGGAACTACCGCTTGTAAGCTTTGTTGTTGCAAGTTCAAAACTCCAGGATTCATTAAGAGGAATTTCTACATTATTAAAGCTTTCTACAAGGGTCTGAGTAGAGCTGTCTTTAATAACATAACTTAAAGCCTTTAAATCACTTCCTGTGTTTCCGCTGTCGGCTGCAATTCCCGAAACTTTGATTTTACCGTTTACAGTGCCGCTACCATCATCAGGAGTAACCGAAATGATTTTTATTTCCGGTTTTTTGTTATCTACATAGAATTTTACATTCTTTTCGCCAGGTGCTGCATCGCCCAAATCCTGAGCACGAACTGTTACTGTATAATAATATTTGCTTTCTGCAGCAGGAACAAAAGTTTCACCAGACTTTGCTTTTACGCTAAGAGTAAATGGATATTTGTTGTGGCCCTGCTCTTCCAGAGATTCAACAACGCAATCAAACTTGCTCAAATCAAGATTACTGATTGAACCGTCTTCAAGATTTGTAATAGAAATGCTTGAAACCTGAACACCGCCATCATTCTTTGATTTTAAAGGAACGGCGTCTGTTGCTACAGTTCCTGTGATTGTAATTCCAGTTTCATTTACAGCTTTGCCAAGAACAATATCTTCTGCAGGAGAAAGAATTGTAACTTTTGGACTGTTATTACTTGTAGAAAGATTGAACAGATAAACATAATCATTTTCCGGTTCAAGATCTGTTTTGTTACGGTCTGTACCTGTAACAATCATTCTATATACATGCTTAGATAACAGCTCATAATCTTCGGTGTTAAGTGTGAAAGTATATGTCTTTTCTGAATCGTCGGCACTTTCATCCCATTTTGATTCACCCTGAGGATCAATAAGACTTATAGGATTAAGACCTGTAACCGGGAGTTCATAATAATTTGTATTTGAATTATACTCGCCCAAATCATAGAAATCGGCTTTTACAGTTTTTGGATCCGGATAACTTGCATCGCGACCTGCTTTAATTGAAAGAATGAGAGAGCTACCTGCAGAATATGATTTTATCTGTGCTGCATTCATTGTTGCAGAGAAACCGTATTCATCAAGAGCCCAGGTTGGATTATTATGCGGATTAAGACTCAATTTTGAGAATGTATCGCGTGAAGTAACTTCATTATTTAAAATATCAAAAGAAGAAGCATAGTTTCCTGTCTTTGAAAGAAGCTCTGTAATGCCTTTTATTTGTGTATCATCATAATTTTCGCTCTGCCCCTTTAAAATATCTTTAAGGCGTGGAGCAGTTAGAGAATAATTAACTGATAATATGTTCTGGAAATCGCTGCTTAAAAGATAATACTGATTTGTCTGGTTTCCGTGTCCACTACCCTCATCACCAGGAGTCTGATAAACAAGAGCGCTATCTTCAAGCATGAAGCTGCAGTAATAATACCTGTCTACATTATCATTGTTCTGACCATAGATTGTTAAATATCTTTGGTGAGCGTCTGAAGCGGTTTTGTTTTCATCATATTTAGCAAGAATCAGAGGATTACTTGAAGACATAGCATTAAGTTCTGCAGAATCTGTAATCTCTATTGATTTAACTTCTGAATCTATAAAAGTATCTGATGAATTGTCATATTCCCTATAGTAAAGTACAAGTTTTGAAGTTTCGTGATCTTCTGCAATATCACCCGAAAGTTTTAAAGAACGACCGTAAATTGTAGGAATATCATCTCCGATTGCAAGAGGTTTACTTACAATTAAAACCGGCGCGGTATTATCAATTGCAATAGGACTGGTAGCGATCTGTGATTTCTTTTTAGAACCATCGTATGCAATTGCATTTATAATATAATTGCCATCCGGGAAATCCCACTGCTCAAAACTGTCAAACTCATCTGTTGTTTTTGAAAGGTCGCTTTTATTAAGAAGAATAGTCCAGCTTTTTGCATCTTCGCTTAATTCGGTATCATAAGGACCAAAGCTTTCGTTTGTTTCGGGGTTTGTAAGAGTTACAGAAACAGCAACAACATTAACGTCATCGTTACAGTTTCCGGAAACTATAAAAGAGTCGCGGGCTACAGCATTTTTTGGGGGATATGAAATGCCAACAGTAGGTATAGAAATATCTACCGCAGCTCCAAGTCCAACTTCGCAGGAATAGAAAAGAAAAAGTAAGGTTGTCAAACACAAAGCAGCCGCAAGAGCAACTGTTGTTTTTTTCTTAAAGAACACCATACGCTACCTCAGACTCTCTCCAGAATCTTCGAAACACAACAAAAAAACAACACGTTATTAAAAATTTACTTTTTTTAAATACTTCTGCAATTTATATTATCGGCAAAAAATCAAGTTTTATTAACTTTCTGACCTCCAGATAGACCTTGAGTTTAAATTAATACTTTTTTGGAAAAAAACTTAAAGAAATTAAATAAGACGTTTTAAATAAAAAAGGCCCTGGATAAACAATCGGTCATAGTAATGCCAACTTTTCCCCAAAGCCCACAATAAATATAAGGAAATTTGTTAAAAAAAGCAAGAAAAAAAGGAATTTATTCTATTATAGGTAAGAAAAAGATTCCCGGGTCAAGCCCGGGAATGACACTACAAATTGCCCGGGAATGACACTACAAATTGCCCGGGAATGACATGTCAAATTGCCAAGGAATGACAGGACAAATTGCCCGTGAATGACAATCGACGTAAAAAAAAATCGCCACTGCAAAAGGGGCAATGGCGACCTTTTAGCTGCTAGACAGAAGCCAGAATTAGAAGAATTTCCACTCTACACCAAGTCCACCGTAAACGGTTTTACGTTTTGGAATAAACTCTGGTATTCCTGTATCAACGCTTTGATTATAGGCTTCAATCTGTACATTTCTTTTTTCGAATTCGCCTATAAAACGTCCTGAAAGAACTAAACCAAGATGCTTTGTAAAGTAGAACTTAAAGTCTGCTCCAGCAATGTATCCCATCTGAAAATCTTCTTTTTTGGCAGAGGCTAAATCGCTTTTAAGAGTTGTGCTGATAGGAATTGAAAAGTTTGGACCTGCACCAAAGCCGATTGTCAACTTCCACAAATCAAGGTTGAGCCATACCATTGGTGCAAGATCAAGCGTGCGGATAGCGTATTCTGTTTCTCTATCTGTTCCTTTTTCATTAAAATTCATGGAACTCTGGATATAATTGGCTTCTGCCTGAATTCCAAGTCCACCAAACAATGCAAAATTTGCATAAGCACCAAAACCTGCATCAAAAACCTTTTCTGCAGTAGCTTTTGAAGTTTCTGTCTTGAGATCTGAATCAAGAGCCATATTGTAACCCAAGATTCCACGTGCACCAACTTCAAAATCAAGTGCAAAAGAAGCGCTTACAAGACAAATAGTGGCAAGAGCCATAGCAATAATCTTTTTCATAGTTAAAAAACTCCTTCCCTCTCCATAGGGTACATACTTATAATACACCAGAAAAGCTCTGGTTACAAACTTTTTTAGAGAAATTTGGGACTTTTTAGAATTACAGATATTTTTTTATTGCATCAAGGAGGTCTGAATATTCGGTAAATGCCGGATACTGAGGATATTCTTTGATGATTTTTTCTGTTGAACGGAAAAGGAAGCCGGCTTTTGAAGCTTGTATCATAGCAAGGTCGTTAAAGCTGTCGCCAGAAGCAATTGTTTCAAAACCACATGACTGAAGTGCTTTTACGGTTGTGAGTTTACTCTGAGGGCAGCGCATTTTATAGCCTGTAATTTCGCCATTATTGCCAACAATAAGTTCATTACACATGATTGTAGGCCAGCCAAGCTTTTTCATAAGAGGAGTGGCAAACTGGCTGAAGGTATCGCTCAAAATAATAACCTGTCCAAGAGAACGAAGCTGGTCTAAAAACTCTTTTGCACCTGGAAGCGGGTCAATTTTTGCAATTGTATTCTGGATTTCTTTAAGGCCAAGCTTATGTTCCTTAAGAATTTCAAGGCGGAACTTCATAAGCTTATCGTAATCGGGTTCATCGCGGGTTGTGCGGCGTAATTCCGGGATTCCAACAGCGTCTGCAAATGCAATCCAGATTTCCGGGACAAGAACCCCTTCAAGATCAAGACAAGTAATTATCATAAAAAACCTCCGGAACCCAAGCCTTTGCAGGAAGAATTTACTGGAGCTGATCGGACTTGAACCGACTACCTTTTGAATGCCATTCAAACGCTCTAGCCAGGTGAGCTACAGCCCCATAAGAAAAGATGATTTATTATACGGAAAAAGGGATTGGTGGGTCAAGGGGAGTTAAAAACAAAAGGCTGCCCTACAGGACAACCTTTTCAAATTAAAGACCGATACTGGTCATAAACTTTTCTGCAGCAGACTGAATTACTGCATCGCTCAGGTAGTTAGGATCCTTAAGCTTTGCTTTTACTTCTGCAATGCGGTCAGCTCTTACATCAGGAGTCTCAGAAGCAACCTTGTCAAGGTAGTAAGCTTCGGCCATCTGAACGGCTTCTTTTGAAACAGAAATTGAATCTGTTTCGCTGTTTACCTTAGCAGAGTTCTCTGTCTTGCGGATGTTCTGAACATTGTTCAATTGAGAAACATTGTTTACACTATTTATCATCATAACGTCCTACCCCTCTACCTTTTAATTATCGGCAGATTCTTCAGAAAGTTGAATTTTTTTTGTTCCCGAAATGAAAACTGCGAACTCACCTTTGATAGAAGGTCTGTTTGCAAAATCATCTCTCAATTCGCCAGCAGAACCGCTTATTACTTCTTCATGAAGCTTAGTCAGTTCCCGTCCTACAACGATGCGCCTTGTACTCTCAATATCGGCAATGTCGGAAAGAAGTTTAGTAATTCTGTAAGGAGATTCGTAAATAATTACAGCATCTCCTGTTTGCATCAATTCTTTAAGGCGGCTTCGTCTTCTTCCGGGTTTTGGAGAGAGAAAACCTTCAAAAATCAATGTCTTTCCACCGCTGCCGGCAACACTAATTAAGGTTGCAAAAGCAGAAGCTCCGGGAATTGGTACAACTTGAAAGCCTGCTTCTCGCACTACATCAACCAGAACTGCTCCAGGATCACTAATTCCGGGAGTTCCGGCATCGCTTGCATAGGCTACAGAGTGTCCCTGCTGCAAAAGCTCAACAATTTTAGCGGCTCCTGCACGTTCATTCTGCGCTCTGCACGAAATAAGGGGCTTTTTTATCTCCAGATGATTCAACAGCTGAAGCGTATGGCGGGTATCCTCTGCGGCAACAAAATCTACGCTTTTAAACGTCTCTATTGCCCTCAAAGTAATATCGCCCAAATTCCCTATGGGCGTTCCTATAACATATAGTACCGACACTCTTCTATTATAAACACAAATTTGTATTCTAACAAGTGCAAAATTCCTTTTTTCATGTTATAATTTTTATATGAGGAAAAATTCCCTGCTTCTGGTAACGTCAACAATTCTCATTATCAGTTTTGGATTTTCAACAATAGTTTCTCTTAAGTCTCTAGCTAAGCTCATAAAAGAAAACAACCGCGAAAACTCCCTGATTTATGCGAATGAAGTTGGAAATGCTGTAATTGACGTTTTTTCAGAGGCAGTTGCCGTTTCGCAGACTATAAGCAATCCTTTTATTCGTGACCTTCTTAAAAATTCCCGGAATATTCCGCGAGAAGACAAATCAAGGGCTATGAAAAATCTGCTTTCGGATATTGTAGTAAAATTTGGTTATTCCACTGCCTTTATTGCTGATGATGCAACCCTAGACTACTATTCCGAATGGGGATATTTAAAAACTATAGACCCTCAAAATCCTGATGACGACTGGTATATTCCTTTTAAAACATCTTCAAAGCTTTATGAACTCAATGTAGATAATGACCAGGCTAACAATAACCGCATGACCATTTACATAAATACCCGTATAAGAGATGACAACGGTAAATATCTTGGAGCCTGTGGTGTTGGCGTTCCTATGAAGCAGGTAATGACTCTTTTGCAGTCTTTGGAAAAACAGAGTGATATTTCTATAAAGCTTGTTTCGCCGGATGGAATTGTTCGGGTTGCAAGAAGCGGTCAGCTTGTACTTCAACGGACAGAAGCAGAATTAAAGCAGCTGCTAAAAGAATATGATTCTTCTGAGCAGTATCTTTATAAGCCAAAGGGTACCGATGGTTATACAATAGTAAAATACATTCCTGAATGCCAGTGGTTTACTGTAATTGATTATGCCGGAGGAAAAACCTCTATTTTCTCTACAATGCTTTTTCAGAATCTGATGATTTGTCTGTGTATAATGCTCTTTGTTATTGTAATCATCAACTTTGTACTCTCGAGGGTTGCTAAGCATACAGAAAGATTTGTTGAAGAAGCCTTGTTTGATCAGCTTACAGGACTAAGAAACAGACGGGCATACGCACTGGAAATTGAAAAGCTTAATAAGTTCCCTTCCCTTACAGATATTTCGGTTACCACAATGGATATAAACGGCCTTAAAATGACTAACGACACTTTTGGCCATACTGTTGGTGATGATTTGATAAAGGGCGCCGCTGCAATTATGAAAAAATTCTATTCAGATGGCGGCTGGAAGGTTTTCCGCACTGGTGGTGATGAATTTATTGCAATTACCTCAAAGCCTATTGGCGATAAGGATGAACTTATTTCTGAATTTAAAGAGCAGCTTAATACCTTCCATCATGCGCAGATAAAAGATCTTTCTGTTTCTATTGGAGTTGCAAAAGGTACAGAGCATGATGTTACTTCGGTAGAAGAGCTCATTAAGATTGCCGACAAAAAGATGTACGCAGATAAAGAGCTCTTTTATTCTGATGACAGTCACGAAAGACGAAAACGATAGAAAGGCGCGTGACTTTTACAGATACTTTTCTTCATATTCTGCAATAGGAATTGGTTTACTATAATAATATCCCTGAATAATTTCGCAGCCAAAATCACGCAGGCGGTCAACCTGAGCTTTACTTTCGGCACCTTCGGCAAGACATACAAAACCAAGCTCCTTTGCAAGAGTTATAATATGGCGCAGAACAATAATATCTTCCTGGCGCTCATTTGTGGTGGCAATCGTGTCTACAAAGCTTTTGTCGATTTTTAAAGTATCAATGGGCATTTGTGTAAGCAGAGAAAGAGATGAGTAACCTGTTCCAAAATCATCCATTGAAATTTTGAAACCACGGCTTCGAAGATCTTCAAGGACACTTAGCATATGCTCCATATTGTCGTAGGTTGCACTTTCGGTAAGTTCAAAATCAATAAGGCTGTGGTCTACGCCAAAGGAATCGACAATGCTCACAAGATTATCAATAAGATTTTCATTATAAAGACGACTGCGCGAAAGGTTTACGGAAATTGGGAAAAGCGGTTTGCCTTCTTTTTTCCATTGTGCAAGGGAAGCACAAACTTTTTTAAGAACTATATCGTCAATTTTTCCAATTGAACCGTCTTTTTCAAAAAATGGAATAAAGCGGTAAGGCGGCAGGAACTCCTTGTTTTTATAGTTCCAGCGAATCAAGGCTTCTGCACCTTTTATTGTTTCTTTTTTAATATCAAACTTTGGCTGAAGGTATACAAGAAATTCATCCTGTTCGATTGCAGTTTCTACGTAGGCTTTTATGTAGTTGCCCCAGGAAAGGTCATCGTGCATTTTATCTGTGTAAACAATAACTTCTGTCTTCTTTTGATTTGTGCACATGGACTGGGCCATTTTTGCAGCATCGGCCACACGGTTACCGGAAAGCATGGCTCTCTGCATTGGGACAACACCGCATTTGTAATAAATCTTATAATACGGATCTTCTTCGAGCACAGAAAGCTTTTCAAAAAAGTCATAGAGCTTTTGAACAAGCTCGTCCTGCGGCATATCCTTTATGAGCATGGCAAAATTGTCGTTATGACAGCGGGCACTTGCATATACAAAATCAGACTCGTTCATTGCTTTTACAATATTTTTAAGGACTTTGTTTGCAGCAATGTGTCCGTATGCTTCGTTGATTACGCGGAATTCTTTTATATCAAAATGGGCAAAGGCATAATCGGAAATGTCTTTGTCGGCGGGAACTTCAAGATATGCTTCAAGATGATTCCAGTTGTAGTTGCCTGAAATTACATCTATAAATGCCGATTTGTAAAGGTCCTGCTTTTCGAACTTAGTAAAGTCATCGCACATAACATGGACAGCCCTGTCTTCATAAAGCTGCCATTCATATAAAAGTCTGATTTTTTTGTAGCCATGAAAAACACTGATTACTTTTGCATCTTCTTTTATACGCAGGTCGCTGTATGGTCTGTGTGCATTATCATCTTTTGCAATTGTTTCAAAAAGCTGTTTTATAAACTTGTAGTCAATCTGTACGTCATCATCAATTTCCACCGAATAAAAAAACGAAGCATCAAGCGGGATTGTCTTAAGCTCCTTTGGATAATTTACCCTAGCATCGTCTGGTCTGTACTCAATTCCAATTACTTCTTTGTTAAGTCCTTCTACAAAAAAGGCACCCGGATAATCATAAGTACCAAAGGCATTTGAATATTTTGCAATTTCATCTGGAAGCGTTCCACGGTAAAATGCCTGGATTTGCTCCAGCGTGGTATCCATATAATAGAGAACACGATTTGGCTTATATAATTGGTTGAGTTTGTTTATAAACATGTATTAATGATAACACAGAATTCTGGAATAGACTAGAAATAATTCAAGGATGCAAAATTGTTCCAGAGAAAATAATCACTGTTAATTGACAGCTTATAAACTCCATGCTCCTTAAGTTTAATATGAATAGTTCGAACTCCATTTTTGTCGTCAGTAGATACTTCTACGTTACGATCACTATTATTTAGATCTCTGATTATAATATCTGCACTGCTTTTAGCATCGTGATATAACTCAAATGTTATTTCACCTTTTTCAGAATCAAAAGCCGGAACGTTTATATAAAAGCCCTTAGAGCCGTTTAACAAATCCGGTTTTAAATTTGGAACAAAGATAATATCTTTATCTGTAAATTTCTTTTTGAGCAGTTGATACTCTGGATTCATTGGATAATGAGAATAAATGGTATGTTCCGGCTTTGCAAAAAGATATGTTGTATTATAATTTTGGACACTTTTCCTTGTTTCTACATCCATGTATCCAGAATCCCAGGTGCAATCTATAAAATACCAGTTTCCTTCAATCAGAATAATATTCCAATCATGGTTCGTATTAAAACTCGTTTTTGCAGGATCATAACTAACACCTTTTGCCCATCCCTCAACAATAATACAAGGAATACGAAGCTTATCGCAGAATGCTTTATAAACTGCTGCATAACCTGCACAAACTGATGTTCCTCTTTTTAATACCTGCTTATATGATTGATCAGGAATTTTTCCCTTCCAGTAATTATCTGCATCATACTCAAGAATCAAAGCTACAGCATCATGTGCGAGTCTGGCTTTTTCAAAATCATCATCTGCCCATTCTTCAATTTTTTCACAAACCATTTTTATATAGGCATCTGGTTTTGATTTTTGTAATTTAATATTTTTCTTATCATTTACAAGTCCTGAAATTCTAAAGTCAGGAGTATTGTCTGCATAACTCTTTACATGACTATAACTTTGGGGTCCCATAAAAACAGGTGGTTCATATTTTGTATTAAATTTTTCTTCATATAATTTGGAAGCTTTTTTGTATTCAATAGTTTGGGTGCCTTTTTTTAAACTGCCATCCCAAAATGCAATTGTATCGCCAAGATTAGCCACATCTTCATATGAAATTGAAAAATCCCGGTACCAATTCCAAGACCATTCAGAATCAGGAGCTTGAGAAAATGGATGAACTCCAAAAGCTTCTATTGTATATGGCACAAATTTTTCTAACTTATCGATATAAAAAAATCCATTTTCATCTGATTTTACTACTCTGGTTTTCTTAGTTACATTATTCTTTATATGAACATAAACATTATCTTTATAAACGCCATCTATATCAATTTCATACATGCAGTTTTGCATTGTAAGTTCAAAACATCCAAAAGCTGCATAATTATCGTCTACAGGTTCTTTTGGAGTAGATGCACATCCAATAATAAAAAAAGATAGAATCAAAGAAAGGTAAAAATTTTTTTTCATATATTCAGCTCCGGAATTAATACGTTAAGATTATTTTAAGTGAGATTATCTGTCATGTCAAATTAAGGGATTTTTGAATATTTTCTATATATGTGTCCCCTATTAACTATTCCTAATTTTTCTATTATAATTTTACAAATACTTAAAAAATTTATTTGCAATTAAGCAAAAGGATACAAAAATGCCAATTACTCAATATCTTGAACGAAACGCAGAAATTTATGCTACTGACTGCGCGCTTGTAGAATTAAACCCGGAAGTAAAGGAAAACCGCCGCATTACCTGGAAGGACTATGACCTTACCCAGCCGGAACCTAACCTTCCTTACCGCCGCGAAATTAACTGGCGCATTTTTAACGAAAAGGCAAACCGCTGCGCACACTATCTTTTGGACCGTGGTGTTAAAAAGGGAGACAAGGTTGGCATTCTTATGATGAACTGCCTTGAATGGCTGCCAATTTATTTTGGTATTTTAAAGACCGGTGCCCTTGCCGTACCGCTCAACTTCCGCTATGCTTCGGACGAAATTGAATACTGTCTGAACCTGGCCGATGTTTCTGTTTTGTTCTTTGGGCCGGAATTTATCGGCCGTCTGGAATCTATTACCGACAAGATTATTGCACACCGCCTTCTTGTTTTTGTTGGAGAGGGAATGGCTCCTACTTTTGCAGACAACTACTTTATGTCGGTAATGAATTTTTCTTCTGAAAACCCACACATTGTTATTTCTGATAATGACTTTGGTGCCATTTATTTTTCATCGGGAACTACAGGATTCCCTAAGGCCATTTTGCACCGCCACCTGGCTTTGATGCATTCTGCAGCCTGCGAACAGGCTCACCATGGCCAGACACATGATGATGTATTCCTTTGTATTCCGCCGCTCTATCATACTGGTGCTAAGATGCACTGGTTTGGCTCTCTCATCAGTGGCGGTAAGGCTGTATTGCTCCGTGGTACTAAGCCTGAGCCGGTTATCAAAGCCGTTAGCGAAGAGCGTTGTACAATCGTTTGGATGCTTGTTCCTTGGGCACAGGATATTCTTGATGCCCTTGACCGTGGAGAAATTAAGCTCGAAGATTATCATTTGAGTCAGTGGAGACTTACACACATGGGTGCTCAGCCAATTCCACGTAAGCTTGTTGCAGACTGGCTTAAGTACTTCCCTAAACATGAATATGATACAAACTACGGTTTGTCTGAATCTATCGGACCTGGATGTGTTCACCTTGGCGTTGGAAATGTTAATAAGGTTGGAGCAATTGGTATTCCGGGCTACGGCTGGCAGTGCAAGATTGTTGACGAAAACCGCAAGGAAGTTGCCCAGGGTGACGTTGGTGAGCTTGCAGTTAAAGGCCCCGGCGTTATGGTTGAATATTACAAAAACCCCGAAGCTACTGCCGAAGTTCTGGACAAGGAAGGCTGGCTCTACACCGGCGATATGGCTCAGATGGATAAGGACGGCTTTATCACCCTTGTTGACCGCAAAAAGGACGTTATCATTTCCGGTGGTGAAAACATTTACCCTGTTCAGATTGAAGACTTTTTGCGCAAGATGGACCAGATTAAAGACGTTGCCGTTATTGGTTTGGCCGACAAACGATTGGGTGAGATTTCCGCAGCTGTTATTGAAGTTAAGGAAGGCATGACACTTACTGAAGATGAAGTAAACGAGTTCTGTCTTGAACTTCCTAAATACAAGCGCCCACGCAAGTTGATTTTTGCTCCGGTTCCTCGTAACCCTACAGGCAAGATTGAAAAGCCAAAGTTGAGACAGTTGTATAGAACTGAAGATCCGTTTGCGGTAATGAAACAGGATAGTTAATACAATAAAAAAAAGTGTCATTCTCGGGCTTGACCCGGGAATCTCTTATTAGAAGGAATTGTTATGAAACAGTTAATGTTAGGAAACGCCGCTGCTGCCCGGGGACTTTTTGAAGGGGGCTGCGAATTTGTTTCCAGTTATCCGGGAACTCCTAGTACCGAAATTACAGAAGAAGCTGCACGCTATAAAGAGATTTACTGTGAATGGGCTCCTAATGAAAAGGTTGCGCTTGAGTCGGCTTTTGGGGCTTGTCTTGCAGGACGACGTGCCTTTTGCGGAATGAAGCATGTTGGTTTGAACGTAGCTGCTGACCCTCTTTTTACAATGAGTTATACAGGTGTAAATGCAGGCCTTGTTATTGGTGTTGCCGATGACCCTGGAATGCACTCAAGCCAGAACGAACAGGACAGCCGCCATCACGCAATTGCTTCTAAGATTCCTATGCTTGAACCTAGTGATTCTGACGAAGCCCGCGAATTTGCAAAGCTTGCTTTTGAAATCAGTGAAAAATTTGATACCCCTGTTTTGTATAAAATGTGTACCCGTGTTGCCCACAGCCAGAGTATTATTGAAGGTGAAGAGCGCGTAGTACCAGAGCACAAGCCTTACGAAAAAAATATTTCTAAATATGTTATGGCTCCTGCCAACGCAATCCGCCGCCATCCTTTTGTTGAACAGAGGATGAAGGATATTGAAAAGTGGAGTGAGACCAGCGGGGTTAATAGAATTGAAGACGCGGGGGCAAAAGTCGGCATCATTACATCCTCTACCAGCTACCAGTACGTAAAAGAAGTCCTTGGTGACAGCGTAAATATCCTTAAGCTTGGAATGGTAAATCCTCTGCCGGGGGACATGATCCGTAAGTTTGCAGAAGGACTTGAAAAACTCATTATTGTAGAAGAGCTGGACCCTGTTATAGAAACTTTTGTCCGTGGGCTCGGACTTCCGGCAACTGTAGAAATCCACGGAAAAGACATGTTCCCAATCTGTGGAGAATTCAGTCAGAATATTGTAGCCAGCGCTTTTGGACGCCAGGTTCCAGCCGGCACAAAGCTGGATACTGCAATTCCGGTACGCCCACCGATTATGTGTGCAGGCTGTCCTCACCGCGGAATGTTCTATGCACTCAACAAGCTCAAGGTTACTGTTTTTGGAGACATTGGCTGCTACACCCTGGGCTCAGTTGCACCACTCAGTGCAATGGATGTTACCCTTTGTATGGGAGCTTCCTTCAGCGGTCTTCACGGCTGGAACAAAGCTGGCGGTGCCGACAACGAAAAAAAATCTGTTGCTGTAATTGGTGACTCAACCTTTATGCATTCTGGTATGACCGGACTTGCAACAATTGCCTACAATCAGTCTAACTCAACTGTAATCGTTCTTGATAACTCAATCACAGGTATGACAGGCCATCAGCAGAATCCTACTACAGGAAAGAACCTTTATGGTGACCCTGCCGGCCGCGTAGACCTGGAAGCTCTGGCCCGTGCCATGGGAATTAACCGTGTCCGCGTAGTAGACCCATACAATATTGCAGAATGTGAAGCTGCCGTTCGCGAAGAGCTTGAAGTTGCAGAACCAAGCCTTATCATAAGCCGCAGACCTTGCGCACTTCTTAAGGAAGTAAAACATAATCCTCCGCTGGTAGTTGATCAGGACAAATGTAAAAGCTGCAAGATGTGTATGAAGATTGGCTGCCCTGCCATTGCCATGAAAGGTAACAAGGCAAAGATTGACCCTACCCTTTGTGTGGGTTGCAAGGTTTGTAGCCAAATGTGTAAATTTGGAGCGTTGTAATTATGGTAAAAAATATAATGATTGTCGGCGTTGGCGGCCAGGGTGCTTTGCTTGCGTCTAAAACTTTGGGACAGGTTCTGCTTGATGCAGGTTATGATGTAAAGGTCAGCGAAGTTCACGGAATGAGTCAGCGTGGCGGTTCAGTTGTAACATACGTTCGCTATGGCGACAAGGTTTACTCCCCTATTGTAGATAAGGGAGAAGCAGATTTTATAGTTTCTTTTGAATTACTGGAAGCTGCCCGCTACACAGAATATCTTAAAGCCGGCGGCCAGATTGTTGTAAACACTCAGAAAATTGATCCTATGCCTGTAATCACCGGTGCTGCTGAATATCCTGCAGACCTGGAAGAAAAAATGAAAGCGGCAGGTCTTAAAGTTGACGCTCTTGATTGTCTTACTCTGGCAGAGCAGGCCGGAACTGCAAAATCTGTAAACATTGTTTTAATGGGACGACTCAGTCGTTACATGGATTTTCCTGTAGAAGCCTGGCTTACAGCAATCGAAAAGCTTGTAAAACCTCAGTTCCTGGAAATGAATAAAAAAGCATTTATGCTTGGACGCGGAGAATAGATTATTGGGAAAAACCTGCAGAAGAGAAAAATCATTTTTAGTTTTTCTTATTATGCTTTTTACCTGCTCTCTTTTATGGGCTCAGGAAGGACAACCGGAGCTCACAAAAGTTGGAACTTACAAATGCGGGCGGCAACCTAAACAGGTTTTATTTTCCCCTGACAGCAAATATGTTATTATGCCCCTGCTCGACGACAAGGGCTTTGACATCTTCAGCATAGAAGACAAAAAAATCATTAAAAGAATTAATCCTCCAAATGCGGCCAAGCTTGGTTTTGCCGAAGGTCTTTTTATTCCTGAGAAAAAATCCTTTTTTGTTTCGCAAATGACAACGGCAAATATTTACGAATACTCCTACCCTGACTTTGAATTAAAGCGAACAATTCCAACCGGCGGAAACTGGTCCAAGTTCATAGCCTTTAGCAGCGAAAAACAATTACTTGCAGTTTCAAACTGGGTTTCTAATGACCTTTCGATTATTGATTACCAGAGCGGCAAGTGTCTGAAAATGATTTCTACAGGAGCCGCTCCGCGTGGTCTTTATTTTATAGAAGGCGGAAAAACGATTATCAGTCTTTCTTTTGATGATGGGCTTATAGAAAAATATGATGTTGAGTCGGGCAAACAGCTTGCAGTTATAAAAGTTGCCAGGGGAGCCATGCGCCATATTGTTTTGAACAAGGCCTGCACAAAAGCTTATGTTTCTGACATGTACCACCGTCTTGTTTATGAAGTAAATCTTGCAACTTTTAAAATAACAGGTCAGACTCAGGTTTTTAATAATCCAAACACGATTAAACTTTTTAAGGACAGATGGCTTTTTGTTTCTTCTCGTGGACCTAACAATAAAGAAGACTACACAAAACGAAGTCCGGAAAATGGAAAAATTCAGATTATTGATACGACTACTATGAAAGTTATTCAGGCTTTTGAAGGCGGCAATCAACCGACCGGGCTTGATGTAAGCCCAGACGGCAGATATCTTTGTTTTTCAAATTTTCAGGATGAAAATATTGAACTTTATGAAATTAAATAAGCAGATTTCAAAATCCCGGAGCTTATGCTTCCAGACATTTCTTCAGGTCTGCATAAAAATCGGGGTAAACTTTTTCTGTAAAAACAGGCTTTCCCTGCAAATCCAAAAAGCAGTGAGTACTGGTACCGGTAAATACAACTTCACCGCCGCAGGTAAACTCGTAGGCAAGAGTCAGCTTAAGGGCGCTTAGTTTTTCTACCTTTACCATGCATTCAATTACATCTGCAAACTTAGTAGATTTTTTAAAAGTGCAGTCCAGCGACAAAACCGGCGAAACAACTCCCTTTGCCTCAAGCTTATCAAAGCTCCAGCCCAGCTGATCCAGAAAATCAACACGGGCTTCTTCCATAAAACGCACATAATTTGAATGATGGGTAATTCCCATCTTATCTGTTTCGTAATAATTTACTTTATGAATATAGGGTTTCATAAATTTCCTCGTCTTTTTATCTCAAGCCACCGATGCAGGTAAAGGCCTTATCACCGCCAACTTTTTGTAGGTTTGAACCAATAAGATCTATAGCATAACTTACAGCACTATCATTGGCGTTACCGGAAATATAAAGTTTTGTATCGCTTACATTCCAAGATTTGATTTGAATATTATTTCCTTCTTCAAGAAAATCTGAATAACGAATTATAGTGTCGTCGTTAATTGAAATCTTTAAAATATCACCCTTGGTTTCAACCCACTCTCCATTTTGTTCTTCAGGACCAACGTAACGTAAATAAAGGGCATCATCTGTCAAAACATAGTCACCTGCATAGCCAATATCAGAAGTAATAGGAATCATTTTCTTTTCATGGGTAAAAATATCCTCGAATATCAATGAATCATTTTCATCGCCTTCTACACGGTCAGCATATCGCTTCCAGACTTTATTTTCTCCTACAACCATAAGTCCAGTGTTGTTACATATTATTCCGTCACAGATTTTTTCCTCATTAGAACCTGAAGAATCTGTAGAATATACAGCACCCATTTCTTCATCAATTTCTTTTACATAATATAATTTTTCTGTAGCTTCATCATAATCCCAGGCATCGAGACCAAAAAATATTGGTATATCCTTAGATTCCATTGTTTCGAGATTAACAATGTGCAAATTTTCTACACTGTTTTTTATAAGGCCAATATATGCATATTTTCCATCTTTACTGATTCTCATTTTATCTACAGATATTGAAGCCTCTTTCCACTGTTCTTCTGTCCAATATTCCGTTTCATCAAACAAAGGTGCCTGACCTCCAAAATAACAGACTTCAGATTTTTCATTTGTCCTTGGATCATATTTTTTTATAAAAAACTGCCATCCACCTCTAAACAGATAATAAATGCATCCATCTTCTGTAAGCTGAATATCATGTCTGTCGTAGATTTGGTAAGTATTATTTTCCCACGGACTATCATAAACTACATCTGTCCAGGTATTATCAGGATGAATACAGATTATACTTCCAATATGCCAGTAATGAATATGACCAGGTCTCTCCTGATCTTCTGCAGGCAAATAACTTACAGAATCAAAATATAAATATACATCTTTGAGACCACTTTCTTCCGGAGGTAGAAAAATATCTTTGAGGGTTCCCCAATGAGTCATTAAATTTGCATCTTCTTCTGGCAAACCATCAATCTGGGAAAAATGACAAGAAAAAGCAGATTCAAGAGTTCCATCTTCCATAATTCGCTCTAATGAAAACTTTGAATAATCGTCATCGTCGTCGGCATCACGAGCAGAAGATGCGGCTCTGGAAGCATCAGAATTAATTGCACCAAGAGCCCTTGCATTAGAAATATTAAAAGAAAGCTTTGGTGGAGGTGTAACTTTATTTCGCTCACCACAGCCTGTAAATAAAAGCCCAACCACAACCAACGTTAATAACCCAAATTTATTCTTAAACATAAAAACCTCTCTGGTGTTTATTATAACTAAAAAATTAAGGGCGTTCAATAAACATGATCTTTTAGGAATTGATTGCTTCACTGCGCTCGCAATGACGAAGCTTTATGGGGGTCCCTGAGGCCCTCGAAGGGTACAATGACGAAATTAATTCTAGATTTTTCTTTTACAATGTTGTATTTATATAGCATGACAACAAAGCAAAAGGTGTTTGAGTTACTTTCGCAAAACAAGGGGCAGGTTCTTTCCGGGGAAAAACTGGCGGGGGAATGTGGGGTTAGTCGGGCCGCTATCTGGAAGGCTGTAAAGGCAATCAGGGAAGATGGATTTTTGGTAGAGGCGACTAACAACAACGGCTATACACTTTTAGAAAATCAGACTGCTGACATTCTTTCAAAGCAGGTGCTGGAATATACATTAGGCCAGACTTTTCCTGAATATGCACAGAGTCACATAGAATATTTTGAAGTGTTAGACTCTACTAACACCTATGCAAAAAAACTTCTTACTCAGGATACGGGTAAATATCATCAGGCTATTATTGTGGCAGAAAGTCAGACAGCCGGACGGGGTCGAATAGGTCGAAGCTTTGAATCTCCGGCAGGCACGGGCGTTTATTTTTCTATCATAATTACACCAAAAGGCGGAATCTCCCAACCGGCAGTTATTACAGCTTCTTCGGCTGTCGCAGTTTGCAGGGCGATTAAAAAACTTTATGGGGTTCAGCCGGCTATAAAATGGATAAATGATATTTATGTTGAAAATGACGGCGTCTTAAAAAAAGCGGCGGGCATTCTTACAGAAGGAATTACTAATTTTGAAACCGGACAAATTGAATCGGCAGTTATTGGAATTGGGGTAAACATCAGTCCTAGTGATAAAATTAAAAAATCATCCGCAAAAGATATTGCAGGCTTTATAACAAAAGCGCCACAGATAAAAGATACTCTGCAGCAAGACGAAGTTCCATCGCGGGCAAAATTAATTGCAGAAATTGCAGGACAGGTTTTTAAAATCTTAGACCAGCCTTTACAAGATATAATTGAAGAATATAAAAGCCTGATGTTTTTAATTGGTCAGACTCTTACAGTTTATCCTTTAATTGGAGATGAAAAGACAGCATACGAAGCCACCGCGATTGATGTTGATGAAAATGCGGGTCTTATTGTTGAACTTAAAGATGGCAGTAAAAAAACGCTGAATTCCGGCGAAGTGACATTACATAGGGGCCCTTCGACAGGCTCAGGAACCCCAGTATAAAAGGCTCATTTCCTCGTTATAAAAAAATCATTTTCTTCTTTACAAATGTTTCTTTATACAGTAATATTAAGTATATGTTAAGAACTACAGGCTTACTAAAAAGCCGCTTTTTTGTCTTTACATTCTTTTTCGCCTAAGGGCGAACTTCTCTATCTATTTTGTGCAATGCGCACCAGCGGCCGTGCACGGTAACTAATCAAATTGCAAATTAAATAAAACCATCTCTTAGGAGTAATCTATGAATTTAAAATACTATCAGAAAGAAAGCGAATGTATGCCCCTGGACCAGCTCAAAAAGCTGCAGGGAGAAAGACTGGCAAAAAATTTCCGCCATGTATATGAAAATGTTGAATACTACCGTAAGCGCTGCCAGGAAGCAGGCGTTACACCGGATGATATCAAAGGCCTTGAAGACCTTGATAAAATTCCATTCACCTGCAAGGACGATTTGCGACAGACCTACCCATACGGACTTTTTGCAGTTCCAATGAGCAAGGTTGTACGCATTCACGCCTCAAGTGGTACAACAGGAAAGCAGATTGTAGTAGGCTACACAAAAGAAGACCTGGACATCTGGGATGACTGTGCTGCCCGCCAACTGGTTGCAATTGGTGCCGATGAAAACGACATTGTTCAGGATGCTTACGGCTACGGACTTTTCACAGGAGGCTTTGGTCTTCACGGTGGAGCCACAAAGCTTGGTTGCGAAGTAATTCCAATTTCCAGCGGAAACACCCAGCGCCAGATTACCTTTATGCAGGATCTTAAATCTACAATCCTCTGCTGTACACCTTCTTATGCTGCTTACCTTGGCGAGACTCTTCACGACATGGGCTTGTCACCTGCAGACATTCATCTTAAAGCCGGTATTTTTGGTGCCGAACCATGGACCGAAGAAATGCGCCGCGACATTGAAAAATCTCTTGGAATTAAAGCCTATGATATTTACGGACTTACCGAAGTTATGGGCCCGGGTGTTGCCTACGAATGCCAGGAACAAAAAGGCATGCACGTAAACGAAGACCACTTCATCATTGAAACAATCGATCCAAAAACAGGCAAGCGCCTCCCTGACGGAGAAAAGGGCGAACTTGTATTCACTGCAATTACAAAGCAGGCCTTCCCTCTTATGCGCTTCCGTACTAAGGATATCGGTGTTTTGAACCGTGCCCCTTGTGCCTGTGGCCGAACCTTTGTACGTATGAGTAAGCCAATGGGTCGTACAGACGACATGCTCATTATCCGTGGTGTAAACGTATTCCCAAGCCAGATAGAAGGAGTACTCATGAAGAACGGTTACCCTGCAAACTACGAGATTCACGTAGGCCGCGAAAACAACACCGACACCTTCGAAATCCTTGTAGAAATGATTCCTGAAAAATTCAGCGATGTTGTATCCGAAATCAATAAGCAGGAAAAGGCATTGGAGTCTGCACTCTTGTCTGTTCTGCAGATTAAGGCTAAAGTTAAGTTAGTTGCACCTAAGTCTATTGCAAGATCGGAAGGTAAGGCTAAAAGGGTAATCGATACTCGCAAACTACATGATTAAATAGCTGTTAGCTATTAGCAGTTAGCAATTAGGGAAGGAGGGGGAAGTCTCCCCCTGGCTCGCACTTCGTTGCTCACCACCCCCTCTAGCAGGGCTCAAACGCCGCCCCGCAACGCCCCGCTGGCTAACAGCTATCAGCTAAAAGCTAATTGCTTATAATAAGGAGAATACTAAAATGACAGTAAATCAAATTTCAATTTTTTTGGAAAATAAACCGGAATCACTTTCTCAGCTTACAGATGTGTTGGCTAAGAATAACATCAACATGCGTGCCCTTAGCCTTGCAGACACAAGCGACTTTGGAATTGCCCGCATCATTACAGATGACTGCGCAGCTGCCGAGGACATTCTTAAAAAGAACGATTATATCGTAAAAACAACAGGTGTAATTGCAATAGAAATCCCGGACGAAGCAGGAAGCCTGAACAAAATCCTCAAGCTCCTTGCAGAAAACGGCCGCAATATCGAATACATGTACGGCTTTACAGGCCGCAAGACCAACTCTGCCTGTATGATTCTTCGCTGCACAAACATGCAGAAGACAGAAGAGATTCTTGAAGGCAATGGTATTCACACCATTGGCCAGGAAGAACTTAAAAATATTTAATCTAATCCAAATAAATCATAATATTTTTCGAATATAATCGAAAAACATTATGATTTTTATTGATTTCTTATCAAATATACCTTAAAATCTAGGGTATGAACAAAATCAAACGCGATTTACAACTTATTCTTAACTCAAAAATAGGAAAAGGCAAGGTCATCATTTTAATTGGACCTCGTCAGGTTGGAAAAACAACTCTCTTAAAAGAGCTTCTATCGAATACAATGCCATCTAATTCTGTTCAATATTGGAATTGCGATGAAAACGCAGTCCGCGTTATGCTTTCCCAAAATTCTTCTAACCAATTTAAATCACTTATAGGAAAATCACAATTTATTGTAATTGATGAAGCACAGCGTGTAAAAGACATAGGCATAACCCTTAAACTTCTTCATGATAATTTTCCAGATGTTCAGTTTGCAGTAACAGGTTCATCTTCATTAGATTTATCAAACACAATTAATGAGCCATTAACTGGCCGAAAATTTGAATATAATCTTTTCCCCTTTTCAACAAATGAACTTGTAAATCACACAAATATGCTCGATGAAATCAAACAATTAGAAAACAGACTTATATATGGTTTTTATCCTGATATTGTAAATAATCAGGGAGAAGAAAAGGAACTGCTCACAAATATTGTTTCCAGTTACCTGTATAAAGATGTTTTTGAATTTCAGGATATACGAAAACCTGCAATAATTGAAAAGCTTGTTCAGGCACTTGCATTGCAGGTTGGAAGCGAAGTTTCTTTTAATGAACTTGGAAATCTTTTAGGCATAGATAGTCTGACTGTTCAGCGTTATATTGATTTACTTGAAAAAGCATATATTATTTTTCATATTCATTCATTTAGCCGTAATGTTCGTAATGAATTAAAAAAGAGCATCAAGATATATTTTTACGATAACGGTGTAAGAAATGCAGTAATATCTAATTTTGCTCCCTGTGATTTGCGTTCAGATATTGGCGCTCTTTGGGAAAACTTTTTAATCAGTGAAAGAATAAAAAATAATTCTTTCCACAACAAAAAAGCAAAATACTACTTCTGGCGTACTACTCAAATGCAGGAAATTGATTTTATCGAAGAATTAGATGGTGCCTTTTCTGCATTTGAATTCAAATATAATCCCAAAAAAGGAAATACAAAATGTCCACTGACATTCTCAAATAATTACCCGGAAATTCCTTTCTCTGTGATTACAAAGGATAATTATATGGGATTTATTACAGAGAGTAATTTTTAATCCATGGATTGCCACGATTCGCTCGCAATAACGTAGCTTCTGTGGTCCCTGAGGCTCTCGAAGGGCCCTTCGACAAGCTCAGGGACCCCGGAAGATGCAGGTGTATTAGAACTCGCGGATGGCACAAGTATAGTATTTTTGTTCTTTAGCAAATTGAGCTGGCCATATTCCATCATCAAAGTGATAAAAAACATAGGCAGACTTATTACAATAATCTTCACCATCAAGAGCATCATAATCTGCCTGTGTTGACGTCCAGAAAGAGTCTTCAAAATCAATTGTATAGTCGCTGCAAGTTATTGAACTAATTACATTACCTATGTGAAAAGACTCAGAGTAACCGTTTTTGAAAAGTTCATAAAACTCTGCAAGACTTGGAAGATACCAGCCGCTATCATATTTAATTCCCGCTGCATCGTATTTATTTGCAAAAGAAAAAGCCGGATATTTTGAAGCGTCGCCAGTGTCATCAGTTTTGCCATTATTCGTAAGGAATGTTGCAATTTGTGCCAGATTGTCGCTTCCATTTCTGTCATTTGCAGTTCCATCTGTAAATGACAGAATTTCGTCTTTAGCCTTAGATGTGTCTGGCTTACACTTTATTGTATTGATACTAAGATTGTATGCATTTGCAGCGGTTGTACACCAAGCCAATTCTTTGTTATATAAACCTACACCAAGAGTGCGGACTGTTGTTGTGTCATTTCCACTGTTCAAACCTGTACCTTTATAGAAAATTACAGCAACAGCATTTAGTCTCTGCAAATCATCAAGATCATTGTCAAGAAAATAATCATATGGCATTGCAGAACCATCGCTGAATATAATGTCTCCAACTTCTTTTGTATCAGAAGCACTTTTTGTTCCTATATATTCAGGAAAACCTGCTAAATCAATCGGAATATCATAATCCATACAGCTAACTATAGTTGCAGGAATTCCTTCGTACCAGTCTATATCAAGATCAATACATGACCAATCTTCAGCTTTTCCCTTATAGTTGATTGTCTCTAAATTGCAAGATTCAAATGCTTTAGCTCCGATACTTTCAAGCGTTGCAGGCAGGGTTATGGTTTTTAAGTCACAAAAACCGAATGCTTCTTCACCAATTGTTTCCAACTGACTGCCTTCTTCAAAAGTGATTTCTTTAAGCTTAGTATTATAAAATGCATAGTCTTTTATTTCTTTTACACTTGCAGGAATAGTGACTGCTGTAACAGTATCACTTTGAGTTCCAAGCGAATCTATAGTTTCAATTTTACTTCCAGTCTCAAAGCGCACGGTTAATCCCTGAGTATAAATAAATGGCGCATTTATATATGTAACATTTTTTGGAATTGTAATTTCGGTAAAACCAGTACCCACAAATGTCCATTGAAGAAGTGCTGTAAGACTTTGTGGCAGTTTAACATCTATAAGGTTTAGAAGACCTCTTTCTTCACCACTCATATCTGCAAAAGCAGCGAAAGGAAGATATGTAAGTTTTGTTCCGCTCAAATCAAGTTTTACGCCAAGACCTGAATATGTCATTTTCCGATCACCTGTTTCTGGATTCATAGAAATCCCAAGTTCGCCTTGAACTTCAAAAATTGCGTCAAAAATTGTCGAAAAGCGAGAGTCCCTGTATCCCATTAAGGTTGCTATATCTTCATCATTCTCAATATCAAGCGTTCTCCAGTTAGCAGCTGGCTGTGCGTCTTCCATATCTGTAATTTTTACAGTAATGCTGGAAGCACCACTGTTTTTCTTTTCAAGAAGCAGGTCTTTAAGTGTATTAAGTTCTGACCCTTTTACAGTAATAGGCTGATCTTCTTTGAAAGTAGCTGTTACTGTAACATTGCTTTCTGGCATAAGGAAGGTTCTTGTGGCACCAGTTCCGCTAAGCGTAACAGGAGCAGAATTGGCAGCAGTTACTGAAATTGAATCAAGCATATAACCATCTTCTGGACGTGCAACAAGAGTAACTTCTGTTCCAACGGTTGAGGCAATTGAGTTTGCGCTTACCCTTCCGTTCTGACTTTCTGGTATTATTATTCCATAAGCTCCATAATTTAAATCAGCTGCTGCATCATCACCCAAGCACAAGATTGAATCTACATAACATTCTCCAAGCCAATTTGATCCGCGCTTTACTTTTTTCCATTGCTCTTTTGTTCCTTCAAAAGCTATTTCTGTAAGTCCTGTAAGATGAAAGGCTTCGTCTTTTATTTCTTTTACGCTTGCAGGAATTAAAAAAGTTTGAAGACATCCTGGACTTGCAATTGAATCGATAGTCTCAATACTGCTTCCACTTTCAAAATCTATGAAAAGTTTCTCTGTATTACTAAATACATTTTTCATAAAAGTAACATTCTTTGGAATGGTAATATAAGCAAATCCGGAATATACAAATGTGTAGGGCAGCAAGGTAGTAAGAGATTCTGGAAGGGTAATTTCAATAAGATTCACAGGCTTTTTTAACTTATTAGGACTGATAGAATTATTTCCAGATGCATATTGTTCAGAATCTGCAAAAGCATAAGCTGGCAGGTAAGTAAGGCTTGTCTCACTTAAATCAAGACTTATACCTAGTCCACTGTAAGTATAACCACTGCTTGGAATAGAAGCAAAGTTACCATTAACAAATCCTAAATAAGACCCCTTAGGAGCTAGTGTGCCCTGAGCAGAACAAATTGCATTAAAAATTTTAGTAAAACGTTCGTCCACATAATCATTTAAGGCTTGGTAGCCATCGATACTTTCAAAATTAAATGTACTTAAACCAGCAAGAGCCTTTGTGTCTGCCATATCGGTGAGCTTTAAGTTGATGTGGTTATATTCATGCTCTAATAAGTATTTCAAAGAGTCTTCAAGATATTCTCCAAAATCATCAACAGACTCTTCAGAGATAAACTCATCCACATCTACAGTAAAAGTATCATTCCAGTAAGCATAAAGGCTTTTATTTCCTGTCGAGCCAGAAGGAATTGATTCTACTTCATCTCCGTCTGTTACATCATCATACCAGCCTTCAAAAAGATAATTTTTTCGATAAATATTTATATCATTATCAGAATATGGATATTGAAGAAATCCATTTTCGTCCATTCGTATAGCAGATTGTGGTAAAACTATATCATTGCTGAATCTTGTATAAGAACCAGGTATTGTACAATTAATCAATTCCCCATTATTTAAGTTAAGTGTAATCTGATAAATTTCTCCAACTTCTTCATCACTTGCAATTACAGGATTTGAAGAACTTGTAAGACCATTTGCAATTCCCGCATATTCGCGCCACTGGTTAAGCATGAGACTTTTTTCTTCATCACCCCAAAGTGTGAACACAAGCACGTAGTTTCCGGCAGGAATCTCATCTGCTATATAGGTTGCCTTACTATTTACAAAACTGAAGTCTGCATTGCCGGGTGTAACAGTCTGGCTTTCGTCCATTGTTTTGAGAGTAGCATCTACGGCTTTTACAATCTGCGGTACAGAAAGACTTATATTAATTGAACCTGCCCCTTGATTTGAAAGCGTTGTAAGTGCAAGTGTAAAAGAAAGACTGTTTATACCTGTTTCAATTGTCTTTTCGATTTCTCCTTCCCATGTTGCACCACCTTTTGTAGCAGTTAGCGTAAAATTGTAAGTTGTACCAGCATTAATCTCAATTTTTGCAGCAGTCATTTTTTCGTAGGCTGTGCTTACGCTGTCTGTATTCCAAGAGCCAAATTCTCTTGGAATAGCAGCAGTCTTTCCTCCATTAGCTGGCAGGTAAATACCTGTGAGCTTAAAGCTGTCAAAATCACCAGCAGCAGAAACTGTTGGAAGTGCTGTACGAAACTGTTCACCCAAACCAATTGTAATATATGCAGCTTTGTCGTTAGTATTTTCGTCTTGAAGCTCAAATGTATTGAATATGGAACAAGAAGCAAACACAAGTGATGTCAAAACTGCAAGAGCTTTTAATAATTTTCTTTTCATATCTATCTCCCCCAATTACTAATTAATTTCATCCAAAATCATAGAAATCTGTGTGCCATATGGAATACCATTCTTTGTAGCACTGAGTGTAACAGGATAAACTACACCTTGATTAAACTTAGACTTTTGAATTGTAAGAACAGTGCCGTCCTGGCTAATCGAAGCCCCTGTTACAGAAGCTGCAGCAAGTCCATCAATAAGCCAGCTGTAGTTGGTAAAACCTTCTGCCGCTATAAATATAATTGAAGAGTCGTCTTCTTCATGTTCTACGCTGATTTCAGAATTTGGTGCAATTGTAATTGTAATTCCACTTAAAGTTGTCCAAAGTGCAGTGTAAGTTGCACTTTCTTCCAAGGTCGTAGGAATTGTGCCATTAGTTGTGTTCCAGCCACTAAACTTGTAGTTCGGGCGAGTTGGATTTTCCAGGGCTTGAATGCTCTTTCCATATCTGCCGCTCAAAGTAAAGTTTTCTGATAAATCTCCAAGTGTACCGCCGGCAAGGTCAATTGTGTAAGTAATTATTTCACGTGTGTAGTAGATTTTTACTTGTGTGCTTCCATCTGCCGCAATTGCTGCTTGTGTTACTGAACCAGCGGTAAAGTGTTCATAACTCTTTGCCTCTGCCGATGTCTGTGCAGCTGTTGTGCCTGTCAGGTTATCGGTATCTGCAAGTGTATATTCGTCATCGTCTGCATTCTGCTTGTAATGCAGAACTTTGTATGCTGTATTTGTTGCAGGAGCATCCGCAGCTGGATTTTCGTTGCCAGAGCCTTCCGCAGCAGGTTCTTCTGTAGTTGGATTTTCAGTAGCTGGATTTTCTGTAGCGGGATTTGCATTACCAGAATCTCCCGCAGCAGGATTTTCCTGTCCAGAATTTTCATCAACTGACTCATCATCAACGATTTCTGTGTTCCCTGAGTTTTCAGTTACAGGATCGCATGATACAAATGCAAAAATAAATAAAATTGCTGAAAGAAATACAACAATTTTTCTTAGTACTTTCATATAAACCCTCCAAAAGATTTTAAATATTTATTGTTCTTGAGGAGGATAACACTAGAAAAAAAGACTGTAACTACTCTTAAGAGTAGTTTTTTAATGATTTTTATATAATTTTATATAATTTTTTGCACTCGCGCCGTCCAGATTGCCTGAGTTGCACTGCTTACGCCAAGCTTTGCAAAAATCTTTTTCAGGTGATATTTTACTGTATTTATAGAGATAAAGAAAATTTCACCTATTTCTTCATTTGTTTTCCCCTGTTCCAAAAGCCTGAGAATTTCAATTTCCATATGTGTAAAAGTGTTACCGTCTGTATACTGCGATTTTAGATAAAGGGGATACAGGATTGCCATGCTGCGGGTCATTTCTATAAGCCTCATCAGGAAATCTGTCTGACCTTTTTCCTTCATATAATCAATAAGAATATGAATTACTGCGTCACCTTCATCAGCAATAAGGCGATAATATTTTCCGTGGCGGGCAAGCTTTAGAGCTCTAGCCAAACATTCAAAAGCATGCTCTTTCTTACCTGTGCGGTAAAAGGCAATAGCAAGCAAAAGATCAATTTCACACAAATCCATGTGTCTTCTACCCTGTTCCAGCAGCGGGCGGAGTCTTTCTGCAAGAGCAATAACTGCAGCATAATTCTTTGTAATAATATAGCAGCGGATTTTGACCAGATAACGGTAAATATCCAGCATATTAAAGTCACCAAATTCATCAGGGGCTCCGTTTTCGAGCCATTTTGCAGCAATTGTTGTATTTCCATCGTAAATTGAAAAAAGAACATAAGCTGCTTCTATATTAAGTGAAAATTCAGCCTTTCCCTTTTCCTTTGAAAAATCATTTAATGTCTTGATAAAGCTTTCTACGCTTACAGTTTTATGCTGGGCAAAAAGAATTTTAAACTGCAAATATAATGCAGAAAACAAAAGGCGTCTTTCACTTGTTCTGTCAAATTCTTTAATTGTGCGGCTTACCAGAACTTCTGCATCTAAAAGTTCATTTTGCTGATATTTGTACTCGGCAAGACAGAGTCGCCAGATGAACTCAACGCACTCTCCCTCATAAAGCATCTTTAAATCTTCTATGAAAAGATTTTTATTTCTTACCAAAAATGGTCCAATTCTTGAAATATCCTGCAGTCCATTCAAAAGAGAAGGTCTTCCTGCGGTAAGAATTACAGAACAGATAGGAAATTTTATTTCTTTAAGATAGTTGATAACATCAGTTAATTCTTTCCAGGTAATTTCGGGATGAACGATTGTAAGCCCAATCCGGAGAAATCTGTCTTGTCCTTCGTCTGGTATGCTTCTTATAACTTCCCAGGCCTTTTCCAAATCACCGTCCATAATATGATTCAGAGCAATTCCCGAATAACAAAGCCAATATTTTTGAATCTGATCATCAGGAACTGCGTAAAAACTTTCACGGTCTTTACGCACATCCACAAGAAAGTAGTTTTGTGAAAAGCCTTCCATTTTTTTATTAAGTTCAGCAGGAGTAAGAAGTTTTTGTTGCATAGGAATATTATAGCAAAAAAAAGGAAAGAGTTGAAGAATTTATAACACGCGCTCCGCAACTTTTGCTTCGCACTTTTTCCTACACTTTTCCCCATTTTCTGCCGATAATCTAATGAAAAAATATTTTCTCAAGAAAAATCTTCATGATTTAGAAGGAGTTTTTTTATGGCAAAGAAAAATGATTTTAAGAATATGTCGACAAAGAAAAAGTCGCGCAGGTTGTTCTGGGGAATGCTGGCTCCGCTGCTTACAGTAACTATTGCGGCCTGTACATTCTTCTACTATGTTTCTAATTCAATTCTTAAATATTATCTAACATCAGAACTTAACTATTCTGTAAAGAAAATCAATTCAGATGTAATGGAAAGAATGGAGCCAATCAACGTCAATCTTGAAAACTTTGCAAACTTTGCAGCACTTTCGGATGACGGCGAAGTCCTTCAAGCTCTTGTTACAATTCTTTCGCAGAATCTGGAATATTCCAACTCTTTCTATTTTGGTTCATCAACTCCAATTCAAAAGGGAGGAACTTTTATAGAATCAAGCGGCTGGATTCCTCCTGCTGACTTTGAACATACAGACCGCGACTGGTACAAAAATGCCGTTACTGCCCGTGGAAAAATCACTTATGCAGACCCATATCTTGATGCACTTTCGGGTTCTCTTGCTGTTGCTGTTTCTAAAAGTGTAAACGGCCCTGATGGAAAATTAAAGGGAGTTGTAGGCTGTGATATTCTTATGGACAAGCTTACCGGTGTTATAGAAGAAATTGAGCTTTCTAAAAACAGCAAGATTTCTCTTATAAATGACCAGGGCTATTACCTTGCCTGCGCTGACGCCTCCAAAATCATGAAGAAAAAATACACCGACGAAACTACTTACTCCGGCGACCTTAAGGAATGGATGAACGGCGAGCAGAAGGTTTTCATAGACAAGAAAGATTTTTATGCCATCTGCCCTGTAGGAAACTCGCCATGGTTCATTGTAATTGAAGGTCCGGTTGTTGATTATACAGGCAAACTTGGAAATATAATTTTGACTTTTGAAATTGCACTTATAATCTTTAGTATCATAATGTCAATTCTTAATATTCTTACTATCCGTAAGATGCGTGTTGGCGAACAGCAGCTTGGTGCGAACCTTTACGAAGAAACTCAGACTCTTGTTGTTGCCGCAAAAGAAAATGCCGCTACCGCTCAGGATCAGAGTGCTGCTGTTAAAGAAATTGTTGCCACCATGGAAGACTCCAATGCCCTGTCCGAAAATATTTCTTCTAAGATTCACGACGTTTCCAAGGTTGCAGAAAAAACCTCAAGTGATGTTGCAGACGGTGTTGCTTCTATTGAACAAAACGTTGCACAGCTCCACGCAATTTTTGATGCTAACCAGCAGACAATTGAAGGCATGAAGGTTCTTAGTGAAAGAATCGAAAGCATCTGGGATATTGTAACTTTGATTAACAACGTTGCAGACCAGGCAAAGATTATTGCTTTCAATGCCGAGTTGGAAGCTTCGAGTGCCGGTGAAGCAGGAAAGAGTTTCCGTATTGTTGCTAACGAAATCCGCCGCCTTAGTGATGGAATTATTGACGGTACAAAAGAAATCAAAGAAAGAATTAACGAGATTCAACACTCTTCTGACTCCCTCATTCTTGCTTCTGAAAGTGGTACCGAAAAAATTAACGAAGGCTACGAAAACGCTAAGAGTCTTGGAGAAAGATTTGCAAGCATTAAAAACTCTGCCGAAATTACAGCCGCTTCTGCAGGAGACATTACAGAAATTATCCAGCAGCAGACTACAGCTTCGGAACAGATTCTTATTGCCCTCAAGCAGATTTCTGCTGGTGTAGAAAACTTTACTGTTGCTACAGATAATATTTCTGCTTCGTCAGAACACATCCGCCAGATGTCTGAAGAAATGAATAACAGCGTACAATCATCTGATGAAGAAAAAAAACACATTGGTAAGAACTGATTATGGAAGAGATAGACGCAAAGACAGAGAAAGAAATCAAAGAACTCTACGAAGGCAATGACACTTCTTATTTGATTTTTTCTATAAAAGAGCACCGCTACGCATTTAAATCGAGCCTCATTCAGGAAATTGTTTATGGTTCAAAAATCCATGTAATTCCTTTTGCGCCTGATTATATTGAAGGGGTGCTCAACTGCCGCGGAAATCCTTTTACTGTAATTAATGTCCTCAAAATGGATAAAGAAGAAAATTCCGAAATAAACGAAAAGGTTTTTCTTCTTTTCAAACGGGATGATGATAATTTTTGCATTCACATTTCGAATATCGAAGTTTTCTTTGAACCGGAAGCAGAGGATATTCTTGCCGACAAGGTAAAATATAAATTTAAGTTTATACCAATTTTTGATCCAGACAGGATTGAAGAACAGCTTTGCGCTGATTTGGGTAAGGACGAATAGCATATGAGTGAAACAAAAATCAAAGTTCTTATTGTTGACGACTCTGCCATTGCCCGCGGCATTTTTGAGAAGGCTTTTAAAAGTACAACGACCTTTGAAGTTGTGGGTATGGTTTCGAACGGACGTAAGGCTGTTGATTTTTGTCATGCAAACGAAGTTCAGCTTGTTGTTACAGATTATGATATGCCCGAAATGAACGGTGTTGAAGAAACCAGGATAATTGCAAAAGAGCTTGGAATTCCTGTTTGTGTTTATTCCGAAGACAATCATGCAAAGGCCGATGCCCTGGAAGCCGGCGCCTTGCTTTACGAAATAAAACCAAGCTTCTCTTCATTAAGTTCGCAGAGCATGGTTTTATTTATAGAAAAAATCTCTGAAGCTTTAAAAAAGCGGGGTGCTCCGACTCCTCATAAAGAAAGCAGTCATGATTCCCAGGAAAAATCAGAGCGGCCCTACCCTTCGCATGGCTATAAGATTTTGTGTATTGGAGCTTCTACAGGCGGCCCTACTGCTGTTCAGGAAGTACTTAAAGGCCTTGGTAAAAACTTCCCTCTTCCTATTCTTTATGTTCAGCATATAGACGTTGGTTCAGACCAGAAAATGGTAAACTGGTTTAAAGTAACCTGTCCTAACACACCTATGGAGCTTGCTCGCGACGGACAGATTGCCCAAAACGGTCATGTATACATGGCACCTGCAGACAAGCATCTTGTAATTGATTTTATAAATAAAGATGGAAAACCTGTTCTTAAACTTTCGGATGAACCACCGGAGCGATTCCTTAAACCTGCTGTAAATAAACTTTTCAGAAGTGCTGCAAGCCTTTACGAAAAAAAATGTCTTGCAGTTTTACTTACAGGCATGGGCCGTGATGGTGCCGAAGGCTGTAAAGAAATTGTTGATAAAGGCGGCTACACAATTGTAGAAGACAAATCTACCTGTGCAGTTTTTGGAATGCCGGCTGCAGCCATTGAACTTGAAGCTGCAAAACTGGTATTGCCACGAGGACTTATTGCAAAGGAAATTTTGCAACTGGTATGAGGTTTGTATGGACGATCAGGAATTTGAAAAAATAATAGAACTGATTACTCAACGAACAGGAATAATTCCTCGCGACAGTCATATAACTGGCATTAAGAATTTTATAAATAAACGCCTAAAAGAGCTTTCAGAAAAAGAAGCCCAGGTATATTACGAACTGCTTTGTTCTAACAGAGATGAAATGATTTCTCTTATAAACAGCGCAACTGTAAATGAAACATATTTCTTCCGTGAAGAAGCGCAGTTCCAGTTACTTCAATCAAAAATTCTGCCTGCAATAAAAGCAGCGGCTCCTGCAAAAGCAATCAGAATCTGGAGTGCAGCCTCTTCTTCCGGAGAAGAGATTTATTCATTACTACTCCTTGCCGAAGCAATGAACATAAAAACAGAATGCACCGCAAGCGATATTAACACAAAGGTTCTTGAAGAATGTGAAGCAGGACTTTACAAAAAGAATGCAGTACGCTCAGTTGACGGAGCAGCCTTTCATCACCTTCTGGCGCCATACAGGCAGGCAGACGGAAGCTTCGTACTTCCAGAGAAAATCTGCAGCAAGGTAACACGCAGACAAATCAATCTTTCGCGGCTAACCGATTTTCCAAAAAATCAGGATATAATTTTTATAAGAAACGTTTTTATATATTTCAGCAACGAAATGAAAAAACAGATTCTCAATCTTATTGCCCAGCAGTCCCTTTTACCGGGCGGCTATCTCTTTGTTTCGATGAACGAAATTGCTTCAATAGATTCAACAATACTGCCAGACAGTCTTGAAAAGGTTGCAGATGGGAAGGTTTTTTATTTTCGTAAAAGAACACAGGCGGGGGTTAGCTTATGAAAGAACTCGATAACACAATAAAATGTTATATCGCCGAAACACGAAAACTCATTCTGGAGCTTAAGCAGCATCCAAAGCGATACTACGAAAACATGCGCTGCCTTAGCATGACCAAAGACAATTCAAGAATCTTAGGCTACATGCAGGTATATCATCTCTACAAGGCTGTAGAAGATATTTACAAAGCCCTTTGCGATGATAAGATTGTTTATTCCGATAACCTTGTTCTGCTCTTAAAACTTGTTGCCGACAAGATGGATGAGTGTTGTAATCTTATAGAATCACAATCGCCTGACATAAATGAGGTTGATGTAAGACCATATCTGCTTTACTGCGATAAAGCTGTTGCAGGAGAAATTTTTGATCCTAACCATATAGTAAGACACAATGCCGAAGCCGATAAATGGCTGATAAATAAACTCAAGGCTGCCCGTGCCCGAAAACGTCAGACAGAAAAAAAAGCAGATTCGCTGCTTAAGATTTCTTCAGAAAAAATCAGCAGCATTGTAAACCTTCATGAAGAGATGATTGCCCGCACTTACATCATAGACAATCAGGTTGCCCTGCTCAAAACTGCAATTGCCGACAAGGATATGCACGCAGTTAATGATGCCTACAAGCTTCTTGCAAATGATACTCAGAATCTTCAGAACTCCCTGCTCATTGCCCACGAAAATCTTATGGGCCTTGTACAGGATGATTCTTTCCTTAAAAACCATCAGGAGTACCAGGGCTTCTTTGTAATGGCAAACGGCTCTAAATATCTTATTCCTTCTGAGTTTATTCACGACGTTATCTGCGAAAGTCCGCTCAACTACGAAACAGAGCAGAACCAGAAAATAGTAAAATATGTTGTAGAAAGCGAATCGGGCCAGGAGGAAGATGCTGTAACAGAAGACATCCCGGTTTATTATCTTTCATCCCTGCTGCCTGGTCAAAAAGCAAAGAACATGAACATTCTTGATACAATTTTGATTGTTGATTATCAATCGCAGAAAATTGGAATCATTGTAGACAGTGTTCAGAAATTTGTTTCTGTAATTAAAAAGAATCTTCCTTCTTCGTTCGAAAAATTTGCACCGGTCGAAGGAATTGCTTTTGATGAAAAATATGATATGATTCCAATTCTTCATATTCCTGAAATTATGAAAATGTTCCGTTCTTTGCGCGGTTATGATGTTAAGAAATTTGAAGCAATTACAAAGAAGCATATTAATAAGATTCTTATTGTTGATGATTCTGATACAACACGCCAGATTGAAAGAACAATTCTTCTTACAAATAATTTCCTTGTAGAAGAAGCAAGTGACGGAATTGCAGCAATGGAAAAACTTAAGAAGAAGCTTTTTGATTTAATAATTTGTGATGATGAAATGCCGCGTATGAACGGCGATATTCTTATGGATAACATACGGCGAATGGATCAATATAAAAACGTTCCCGTTGTTGCAGTTTCAGACAGGCCTTTGGCAAAAGCAAATGCCTTTGTAAGTAAATCTGATTTTTCGCGAGATCAACTTATACAAACACTTAAGAGGATGTTAGACAATGAGTAAGAAAATTTTAGTTTTAGAGCCATCAACAACAACCCAGGCAATCATAACAAACAAACTCAAGAAAAGTGAATATGAAGCAGTATTCGAAACAAGCGGTATAAAATTTCTTGTTACAATGTACAATACCAGTCCAACTGCTGTTCTTATAAATGCAAAAACTCTTAATCCAAAAAGTACAGAGCTCGTACGACTTATAAAAAGCGTTGACCGCCTTAGAAAAATTCCAGTTGGTGTTTATACTGCCGGAGATTTTTCATTTGAATCGCATTATATGCGCAACACCGGCACAGACATGTTTATTCATTTTAATCCTGAAGATTTTATAGAGAAGCTTAATGATTTAACAAGTCTTGCAAAAAACGGAAACATGCGTTCTCCAATGGAAAGCGACATTCTCAAAAGTGGAATTGCCGAAAAGATTTTTACTTTAATGCGTTATGTAGAACATCTTGATGACCTTGCTGCAAATGTACTTAATCTTCTTACAGAGTTCTGCGAAGTTCCTGCTGTTTCTCTTTTTATTAATGAAGAAGATGGGGCCGAAGGTTTTTATCTTTGCGCCTCAAATTTTAGCGAAGGCGAAGAAGCTGACTTTTTAAAAGTCTGCGTTACAGACTTTGATGAAAAAATTCCAGACACAAATGTGCGCATGATTACTCCAAAAAAATCAGAAGCACTGCATGATCTTGAAAAATATCATATAAGCGAAATTCCTCTTTCGGCTTTTGAAAGCATAACAATTTCAGGATTGGATGGTTCGGCTGTTGGAACTGTAAATGTTGTGCGCGAAGGAACCTTTACAACCCATCAGCTTGATCTTTTAAATTTCTGTATTGAGCTTATTACTCCGCTTGTAAACAACGCAATTTATCTTAAAAAGAAAATCACTTTTGAAAGAAACATCCGTAAAGCCTTCAGCCGTTTTGTTCCTGCCCAGATTATTGATGAACTTGTAAAAAATGCAGAACAGTCAGACAAGGTTAGCGTTGGTGAAAAACGAGACGTTGCAATTTTGTTCAGCGATATCCGATCCTTTACCAGCATAAGCGAGCACAACAAGCCTGAAACAATTGTGGCCTTTTTGAACCGTTACTTTACTGTAATGTGTACTATTATTAAAAAGCATGGTGGTACAATCGACAAGTTTATTGGAGATGCAATTATGGCGCTTTTTGGTGCTCCTGTAAGTTACGAGGACAATGCCCGCCGTGCAGTTGCCGCTGCCTACGAAATGCGTGAGGCTTTGGAAACTGTTGCCCTTGAAGATCTTGTCATGCCGGACGGAATGAAGTTTAACATAGGAATTGGTATTCACTACGGAGACGTAATTGTTGGTTCCATTGGCTCAAACGATAAAACAGATTACTCTGTAATTGGTGATAACGTAAACCTTGCTTCAAGAATGGAAGGACTTACAAAAACTTACGGTTCAATGATTCTTGTTACAGACGCTGTAAAAAATGACATTTTCAAAACCAGCAATAATGAGGACTGTTTTGAATTCCGCTACCTTGATGATGTAAAAGTTAAGGGAAAAGAAAAGGCTGTTCCAATTTATGCAATTGACCGTGGCCCTGATGATTTTTCTGCAGCTTACCGCGATGCTTACTCAAAAGGTTTTGACTTATACAAGCAGGGAGTATGGAACCTTGCCCGCGAATACTTTGAAAAAGCTCTTACCGAGGCTCCAAACGACAAGGCAGCACGCCTTATGCTGGACCGCTGTATAGACTTTATTCAAAATCCTCCGGAGCATTGGGATGGTGCAATTACTTTCCACACGAAATAATTCCGCCGCCAATGATAACGCCATCCTGGTATAAAACTACAGACTGGCCGGGTGCGACTGCATGTTGAGGACTTTCAAACATAACCTCCCATTCGCTTCCATCGGCATTATTCCTGCGGATTTTTGCTTTAACAGGACGGCTTGCAAGGCGGATTTTTACCATTGCTTCGATGGGTTCACATTCTACCGGCGGAACTACATCTCCTGCCCATACAAAATCATCTGCAATAAGACCTGCGGAGTCTAAGGCACTTGAAGGAGCCAGAACAACAAGATTATTTTTTGCATCTATTGAGTGAACATAAACCGGATAGCTTACTGCAACACCAAGGCCACGTCTCTGCCCTATTGTGTAATGCTCAATTCCTCTGTGGCGGCCAAGCACGTGACCATCCAAATCTATAATGTCTCCTGGAACAGAAGGCTTATCGGCAAAAAGTAAATCAAAATATTCAGAGCTTATAAAATCCTGACTTTCGGCACGTTCTGCGGCAGCAAGACCTGCTTTTTTTGCAAGTTCAAAAACTTCCGACTTCTTCATAAGAGCCAGGGGAAAGCGAACTTTTTCTAAAACGCTCGAAGGAACTCTGTAAACAAAATAGGTCTGGTCTTTTGAAACATCAGTTGCAGAAGCAATCATGTAAGGTCTGTTAGTCGTACCAAACAATCCCTCTTCAGGTCTTACAATTTTTGCATAGTGGCCTGTACAAAAATAATCAAACTTAATTCCAAGAGCTTCTACTCCCTGCAGGAGGGCACCAAACTTTATCATCCTGTTGCAGCGGATGCAGGGATTTGGTGTACGACCGGCCCGGTACTCGCTTTTAAAATATTCAATAACTTCTCGCTTGTACTGCTCCTTTACATCAATTACGTGATACTCAATATCATACTTAGCACAAAAACGGCGGCATTCTTCAATATCATCAGCCTCGCCAGGGCCAAAGCAGGCATCCTTTACAGCTTTTGCATCATCACCTTTAAGAACAGGAAAAGAATCATCCCAAAGCGACATTGTAACGCCAATTACTTTACAGCCGCGTTCCTTGAGCATATAAGCAGTTAAAGTTGAATCAACGCCTCCAGACATTCCAACTACAACAGTGTCTCCTGCCTCCGGCATTTTTTGATCAATATAATTCATAAAAGTAAAAATCCTTTATTATTTTTTCATGAGATCTGCAATTGTAACGCTGTTTAAATAGCCCGAGATTCTTTTATCGAGTTCTGTCCAAAGAGGCAGCGTACGGCAGTTCTTTGCTTTATCACAAGGAGCAGCACCACATTCAAGACAGGCTACCGGAGCAAGTGTTCCTTCTGTAAGAGTAAGAATTTCTCCAATCTTATATTCTTCGGGCTTGCGATTCAGTTTGTAACCGCCCCCCTTTCCGTGAACGCCCTGAACAAATCCGCTTTTAGAAAGAATTGTCATTATTGCTTCAATATATTTTTGAGAAATATCCTGGCGCTGGGCAATATCCTTTAATGGAACAAATGTTTGAGAACCCTGCTCTGCAAGATCAATCATAACTCTGAGTGCATATCTTCCGCGTGTTGAAACTATCATGTCTGCATTATAACACGAGGCATTACTTTCAACAAGGTATTCTAGTAGGTAGGTAGGTATTAAAACTGGAGACGGCAAGATTTTTTAAATAATACCGATAAATGCTGTAACTGATTTTTCGGGCGACATTATAAGGGTATCCATAAGGGTAAGGCCTATGCGCTGACAAGGTAAAAGCCGGAAAAATGATTTTTGAACCTGGAGCGAAAGATCGCCATAACCGGGGCTGAATCTTGGGCGGGTAGATTTGCCCAAAGCAGCAGTTTCTTCTTTTATTTTTTCATTAAGTAAATCAACGCATTTTTCTATATACATGGCGCCTGTAGCCTGAAAAACCGCAGCCTTTACCTGATTTTTTACCTGGGCGCGACGAATCAGCTGGTCACACTGAGCCCCAAGAGTAGAAGCAAAAAGTACTACCTTACTGCATTCACGCAAGTTTCGGGCCAGATCTTTTGATTCAATTTTTACATCAGAAAAAGCCACGCTTCCCAGCCCCTTCTCTTCATCATATTCAACAGATAAATCAAAGTCTTCATAAACACTCTGGGGCTGTATAATCTCAAGCATTTCGTCTGCAGCCGTTTTTATAAGAGCAGACACCTGTTCATCTGGCACGGATATTTTTTGATAGCCAAGGTAGCGGGCAATTTCGGAATAATCCCGGGCCAGAGGAGTCATTTGATTTTTTGACGGCATGAAAAACTGCGGCATAAGCTAAATATACCCTTCTCCACGCTAATATATCAAGTAGTCCAAGACAGGTTCCCATATTCTTTCTTTTGCAAAAAATACAATCTCAGTGTAAAATATAATATTATGGAAAACATTGAGTTGCAAAATAAGAAACTTGTTCTTGTTGTTGATGATGAAGAGATAAACCGAGAGCTTTTGGGAAATATTCTTCATGAAAAATATAGGGTTGAATATGCCTGCGACGGCGAAGAAGCAATGCAGTGCATAAGACGCGATAGAAACATTCTTTCGTGCATTCTTCTTGATTTGTCTATGCCAAAGAAAAGCGGTCTTGAAGTTCTTTCAGAAATACGTTCAGATGATGCTTTAAGCCACATTCCTGTTATGATTCTTACAGCACATCAAGAGGCAGAAATTGAAAGTCTGGAAAGCGGAGCTTATGACTTTATTGTAAAGCCTTTTGAAATGCCCCGCCTCATTCTTGCCCGTGTTGCAAAAACAATCCTTCATGCCGAAGAAACCTATATCATCCGCGAAACAGAAAAGGACAAGCTTACAGACCTTCCAAACCTTATGTTCTTTACTAAGCTTTGCGAGCTGGAACGTATGAATCTCAAAAAGATGGGTTCAAAAGCTGCATACGCGTTTTTTAACATTCTGAATATGAAGGCCTACAACACTCATTACAGCTTTGCAGAAGGAGACAAGCTGCTTTACCGTGTTGGTCAAATGCTACAGACCTGCTTTACCGATATGCCTGTATGCCGTTTGAGCGATGACCACTTTGCTGTTATGGGCGATGCAACTGAATTCCCAAAAATGATTCCTTCCTTCCTTGAAAAAATCAAAAGCTCAGGAAGGGGAAAGGTTATAGACTTTCAGGTAGGTGTTTTTATTGAACAAAACGAACCTGTAGAGCCTTCAAGTGCAATTGATTATGCACACCTTGCCTGCAATCATATTCGCGGCGACATGAGCAAGCATATTTCTGTTTTTGATAATACAGTTCTAAAGCAGTTTGAAGATAAGCAGCATGTACTAGAATATTTTGACCAGGCCTTGCGAGAGCATTGGGTAAAGGTTTTCTATCAGCCGATTGTCCGTGCTATTACCGGCGAAATCTGTAACTTTGAAGCACTTGCACGCTGGCAGGATCCACGAAAAGGAATGCTCAATCCAGGCATCTTTATTCCTGTAATTGAAGATTACAAGCTAAGTGCAAAAATGGATTTATACATGGTTGAGGAAGTTTGCCGCGAGGCTCAAGAACGCAGGGAAAAAGGAATAAAGCAGGTTCCAATAAGCGTAAACTTTTCGCGCAATGATTTTGACCAGTGCGACATGGTAGAAGAAATCTCAAAGATTACAAACAAATACAACTACCCTCACGAGCTAATGATAATTGAAGTTACCGAAAGTGCCTTCTCAAGTAATCACGATTATTTACAGCAACAGATAGACCGCTTCCACAAAGCAGGCTTTAAAGTCTGGATGGATGATTTTGGAGACGGCTTTGCTTCTCTTAATGTTCTGCAAAAACATAACTTTGATCTTATTAAACTTGATATGGGCTTTATGCGCGAGTTTAATCCGGAAGGAAAAAACGGACAGATTATTACAGATATCATCCGCATGGCTCAGCACCTTGGCATTCACACCCTCTGCGAAGGAATAGAAAACCGTGAGCAGCTGGAATTCCTGCAGGATGTTGGCTGTGAAAAAATTCAAGGCTACTACTACGGAAAGCCAATGTCTACAAGCGACTTTCTTATTGAAGCACGCACAGGAAAGGTTCCAAGAATTGAAGGAAGAGAAAATGCAGAATTCTTTGAAGACCGCTGGGGCTTTTGGTTCACAAAGGATATGTTCAACGAAGTTCCTGGTTCAATCCTTGTTTACAAGGCAAGCGGCAACGAAGACATTCTTTATGTTTCAAAAGAAATTCTTGGACTTTTTGAATGCGATACAATCAAGGAATTTCTTGAATACACAAAACACAGCTTCCGTAACGTAGTACATCCAAAGGATCTTGAAAAAACAGAAAATGCAATCTGGAGTCAGATTAATTCAAGCAACAAAATGCGCGATTATGTTAAATACCGCATAATCACTAAGAAAGGAAACGTTAAAGTCGTAGAAGATCTTGGACACCTTGTTCATCACAAAATCTACGGCAACATTTTCTTTGTATTTATGTATGACGAAAAGGAAAGACTTCCTATAGGCTAAAGAGGCATTGCCAGGCTTGTTCTGACAATCTATGTGAGGTACTAATGACAAAAGAAGAATTAATAACTGCTGGAGCCGATTATGAGGGTGGACTTGCTCTGTGCATGGATAACGAAGAATTCTATTTTAAAATGATTCGCAAAGGCCTTGTAAACGAAAAATTTGATTCCCTCAAAAAAAATCTGGATAACAAAAATCTTGATGCGGCATTTGAAGATGCACATGCTCTTAAAGGTGTCGCAGGAAATCTTCACCTTACACCTCTTTATAAAGCCTTAGAAGAAATTGTAGAGCCTCTTCGCCAGCGTGATTCCAAAGCTGACTATCAGGCTTTATATAACAAAATGAGAGAACAAGTCGAAATTTTCAAAAGGATAGCAAACAAGTAAAAACAGGAAAACAGGTTTTATGAAAAAGTTTTTTCTTCTTATAACAAACATAGTAATTATTGCTATTGTTATTGCTTTCATTGCAAACTATGCAAGACACGAACGCTTGCTCAATCGTGAAATAGAAATGAACAGCTTTAAGAATATCACCCTTAGTGCAGAGCTTGTAACGACGAACTACCTTGAAGGAGAACAACGCACTTGTAATTCCTGGGCTAACTACATGAATTCTCAAAACATGACAATGCAACAGGCCATAGAATATGTAAGAGCCTCCAGAACAAATCCAAGAATTTGCGGAGATATTTTAAAAGTAGACACACTCACAGGGCTTTCTACAAATGCAAATACAAAGGACCCCAATGATTTTACAGTATCCTATAAAGCACTTCCTATTCTTCACACCGCAGATGAGCTTGAGGACGAAATCAATGTAACAAGAAGCTATACAAACCCTGTAACAGGAATTCAGTCGATTGCTTTTTATAACATAATTGAATTACTAAACGAAGATACCGGTATAAAGGAACGCTGCTACCTTTTGCGTGTTGTGCCAGTTTCAGCCGTAGAAGAAAAATGGGCCTTCCCAACCGATAAATACAAAAATGCTGATATTGCAATTATTGACTCTGACGGAAACTATATTATAAAAGGAGCTGCTTTTAAGAATTCCAATCTTTTTGAATTCTATAATTCTTATAATTCTAAAGATTCACCTGATTATATTGATATAAAGAATTTATTTAAAGAAACATCAGGAACCTTTAAAATGAAAAACTCAAAGGAGCAGACAAACTTTAATGCATTTACCATTGTTAATAAAAACAAAGAATGGTATGTTGTTTCGACAATTCCGCTTGAAGACCTTTCGTCTTACACTATTGACTGGGCTTTACTTGGAATTGTTGTTACATCTCTTATGCTTCTTATGATTTTTGATATTACCTCGATGCTTTATCTTAATCATAAGCTTGAGCTTGCAGCAAAGGCAGCAGACGCGGCAAACCAGGCAAAAACAGATTTTCTTTCTACAATGTCGCATGATATTCGCACTCCTATGAATGCAATCATAGGACTTACAACAATTACAGAAAAAAATATAAATGATCCCGATTCTGTAGCCGAGAACCTTAAAAAGATTTCTCTGGCCAGCAATCACCTGCTCACGCTCATTAATGATATTCTTGATATTTCAAAAATCGAACGAGGAAAAATTACCCTGGCCCCATTAAGCTTTTCTATTGTTGAATCTGCAGAAAACCTTGTAAACATTTCTCAACCAATGGTTCATGAAAAAAACATTGATTTTCGCTTTAGAATTAAAAACATAACGAATGAATTTTTATTTGCAGACAAGCTTCGTGTAAACCAGATATTCATAAACATTCTTTCAAACGCACTTAAATATACACCAAAGGGTGGCAGCGTTTACGTAGATATGAGCCAGGAGCCATGTGAAAAGCCCAAAACAATTCTTTTGAACTACACCGTTACAGATACAGGTATTGGTATGTCAAAGGAATTCATGGAAAAAATGTATGAGCCCTTTGTTCGCCAGACAGACAGTCGCATAAACACAATACAGGGAACAGGACTTGGTCTTGCAATTACAAAACAGATGATAGATCTGATGGGCGGAACAATTGACTGTCACAGCGAAGTTGGAGCAGGAACTTCATTTAAGGTTAGTATCGAATTGCCTGTTTCAGAAATGCAGGAAGCCGAAATGGTTCTCCCTCCTATAAATGTTCTTCTTATTGATGATGACGAGGTTTTGCTTGAAACTGCCAGGGACACATTCAAAGCACTTGGAACCGAAGCAGAAGTTGCAATTTCCGGCTCCGAAGGTTTGAGTCTTCTTGAAAAACATATCGCAGAAGAAAAACCTTTTAATATAATTATCCTTGACTGGAAGATGCCCGGCATGAACGGACTTGAGCTTACAAGAAAAATCAGAGAAAAGGCAGGCAATGATGTACCTATCCTTCTAGTTTCGGCTTATGACTGGTCTGCAATCGAAGAGGATGCTAAAAAAGCTGGTGTAAACGGATTTATAAGCAAACCCTTGTTCCGTTCTTCACTTTACAAAAAAATCACAGAAGTATTGCAGATACACACAGAACAGGATTCTCAGGAAGAAAACAATTCCGATATTGAAGGAATGAACATTCTTATAGCAGAAGATATTGATATCAACTATGAAATTGTAAGCACTTTCCTGGAAATGCACGGTATTACTTCGGTACGGGCAAGCAACGGAGAAGAAGCTGTAACTCTCATGGAAAGCGCTGTTGAAAAACAATATGACATGATTTTTATGGATATTCAAATGCCTGTTATGAACGGACTTGATGCAACCAGAGCTATACGAAAACTAGCAAATCCAGTTGCTCGCACAATCCCGATTATTGCAATGACAGCCGATGCTTTTTCCGAAAATGTTGCAGAATGTATAGAAGCCGGCATGAATGGTCATATTGCAAAACCAATTGATGTTAAGCTTGTAATAAAAGAAATAAGAAGGATTAAAGAGGAATATGGTACGCAAATGTAAGCTCAAGGTAATTGGTGTTTTACTGATTTTTATAGTGTTCATAAATTTGACCGCCGGCTGTAAGAATAAAAAATCAGTAAAATCACAGGATAAGGCGGAAGAAGCGTTCATCCCATCTCTTGATAAAAACATAAATACAAGCATCAAAATATATGGAAGCTATAGTAATTTTGAAGCTATGGAAGAAGAGTTTGACCGGTTTAATCAAATTTATCCAAACATTGAACTCACTTACTCATTTCTTGATAATTATGTAGCAGTTATTATGTCTTCTCTAAACAGTGACGAGGCTCCTGACATTTACTTTATGTTTGCCTGGATGGTTGGCATGAGTGAATATGCTCAGCTTTTTGAGGCTGCCGAAAATTTAGCAAAGCCTGAACTTAAAATAAATCTTAACTGCATAGATGAAGGAAATATTGTTAAAGATTCAGATGGCAAAATTTCTATGTTTCCATTATTTTCTCAAGGTCATGGAATGCTTGTCAATGAAGATTTATTTAAAAAGGAAAAGCTTTCTGTACCACAAACATTTGATGAGCTTATTGAGGTATGCCAAAAATTAAAGGCTGCTGGTTACGAATCTCCTATGATGGGTTACCATGATATGAATTCAGGCTGGTGTACCTCTATTTCGTATCCATATTCACATTATCTGGTAAAGGACAATAAACAGGCTCTTAATGCCATTAATAAGCTTGACCCCTCTTCCGGTGAATATATGCGTCCTCTTTTCGAGTGTATTGATATGCTTGTAAAAACTGGCTGTATAAACACAGATTACTGTACAACACAAATTACCGACAATTACAATGGAGTCTTATTAAGATTTTTCAAAGGAGATGTTCCAATGATGCTCGTTCTGAACGACGTAGTTTCCGGAACAAAAAAGCGTGAACTCAAGTCTGAGCACTTCCAAAAAAATCCATTTACATATAGAATATATCCAACTCCAATTACAAAAAATGGTGGAATTTTCATCAGAAATTCGGGAGTTTGCTTAGCAGTCAATTCCAGGAGCAGGCAATTAGATGTTACTAACGAGTTTATACGTTTTCTTGCTCAAACAAAGGAGCTCAACAAGCTTGCTAATATCAAACGCCTTATTCCAATAACAAAAAACTTCTCCTCTGATGATTTTTTTGCACCAATGGAAAAAGGCGAAAAGGTTTACGCAAATTCTTTAGGAATATTAGATGAAGCATCTATACAAATCCGAGAGGACTGTTACAGTATTGCAAACGGAACTATGTCTGTTGACCAAGCTGTAGAGTCTTTTGGAAGAAAAAAAACACAATAAGGATTGGTTGAATTATGAAAAAATTATTAACGGTTGCACTTGTAATTTTTTGTATTGCCGGATCTTTATCCTGCAAACCAGAAAAATCTGACCAGCCCGGACAATTTGGAAGCTTTCCAAAGAAGTCTGAAAAAAGTTCCAAGGCTGAAGAACCCGCAGAAACTTTTACTCCGGAATTTCTTTTTGATTCCTCAAAGGCAGTAAAAGATGAAGGACACAAGGATTTTTCTTCTATTACTGGCTTTGAGCTTACAAAGAACATGATGCCTGGCTGGAATCTTGGAAACACCTTTGATGCTACAGGTTCTACAGGTCTTGCTTCTGAAATGAGCTGGGGTCAACCACACACAGAAAAGGTAATGATTGACGGTCTAGCAAAAAGCGGAATTAAAACTATAAGAATTCCTGTTACCTGGCACAATCATATTTCTGACAAAGCAACATATACAATTAACCCGGAATGGATGAAACGTGTTAAGACTGTTGTTGACTGGGCAATTGAAAATGATATGTATGTTATTTTAAATATACATCATGACGATTATGACAAAGAATCAAAAATGCCTAAGTGTAATGGTATTTATCCAAACAAAACAAACCTTGTAGAATCACAGCGCTATCTTTACAACATCTGGGGACAGATTGCTACAGCCTTTAATAACGGCTACGATGAACACTTGATTTTTGAAACTATGAACGAGCCTCGTCCAAAAGGAACTCCGGACGAATGGTGGTTCAGCGGAAGCTCACGCAGTATTGAGGCTGCAAGAAGCTTGAATCAGATGAACCAGACAGCACTTGATGCCATCAGAGCAACAGGCGGAAACAATGCAAAGCGTTTTGTAATGTGCCCTGCCCTTGCCGCCAGTGAAAATGCTGCTTCTTCTTCTCTTTTCAAAATGCCTACAGATGTAGAAAGAGGAAGACTTATTCTTTCTATTCACGCATACACTCCATATTCTTTTGCAATGGAATCTCCTGGACAGCGCGAATTTACTTCACAGCATAAAGATGAGCTTAAGAATATGTTCACAAAGCTCAACGACAAGTTTATTGTAAATAAATACCCTGTAGTTATTGGAGAATATGGCGCAACAAACAAAGAAAATCTTGAAGAAAGACTTGCCTGGTTTGATTTCTTCCTTACTACAGCAAAGAGTTATGGTATTCCATGCTGTTTGTGGGATAATGCGGTATGGGAAGTAGCTAAAGGCAGCAGCGACTATAGCGAGCACTACGGCTACTACAACCGTAAAACCCAAACCTGGTATTTCCCGGAAATTATTAATCAGATTGTAGAATCTACAAAATAGATAGTTAAAAAAAGATTCCCCGGTCAAGCCGGGGAATGACACAAAGCTGGCATTGTCGGGCTTAACCGCAAGTTTTGCTTTGCAAAACTTGGTAAGCTCTGCGACACAATCTACTAGAGCAACGGTTTCATTGCTGTCATGTAAGCGCGCAATTTGCGTCCAACAACCTCAATAGGATGGTTGCGGATTTCTTCATTTACAGCAACAAGTTCTGAATTATTTACTGAATTATCCTTTACATCAAGACCTTTTCCAATTACATCTGTATGAAGGTTAGGCATTAAATCCTTAGCCATCATTGGAGCAGCTACACGGCTGAACAAATAACATCCGTATTCTGCTGTATCAGAAATAACGCGGTTCATTTCGTAAAGACGTTTGCGGTCAATGAGGTTTGCAATAAGAGGAACTTCGTGGAGCGATTCGTAGTAAGCAGATTCAGGTTTAATACCGGCATCAACCATTGTTTCAAATGCAAGTTCACAACCAGCTTTTACCATTGCAACAAGAAGGATTCCCTTGTCAAAGTATTCCTGTTCTGTAATTTCTTCGCTTGATTCTGCATTCTTTTCAAATGCAAGCTTACCTGTATCTTCACGCCATGCAAGAAGATCCTTGTCACCGGCAGCCCAGTCCTGCATCATTGTGCTGGAGAACTTACCGCTGATAATATCATCCATGTGCTTCTGATAAAGTGGAGCAAGGAGCTTTTTAATATCTTTAGAAATCTGATTAGCCTTGATTTTTGCAGGGTTAGAAAGACGGTCCATCATGTTTGTAATACCACCCCATTTAAGGGCTTCGCTTACAACGTTCCAGCCGTGCATAAGAAGTTTTGTTGCATATTCAGGAGCAATTCCTTCGCTAACCATTTTGTCGTAGCATACAATTGTACCAGCCTGAAGCATACCACAAAGGATTGTCTGTTCGCCCATAAGGTCAGACTTAACTTCGGCAATAAAGCTTGATTCAAGAACACCGGCTTTTGAACCACCCATACCTACAGCAAGAGCTTTAGCATAAGCCCAGCCCTTTCCTTCTGGGTCGTTTGCAGGGTGAACAGCAATAAGATCTGGTACACCAAATCCGCGCTGGAATTCGTGCCATACTTCTGTACCTGGTCCTTTTGGAGCACACATTACAACAGTGATATCAGGACGGATAATCATTCCTTCTTCAATCATGTTAAAGCCGTGGCTGTACCAGAGGGCAGAACCCTGCTTCATTCTTCCCATAATATCGTTGATTACTTTTGAATGCTGCTTATCTGGAGTAAGGTTTCCTACTAAATCTGCGGTAGGAATCATTTCATCGTATGTACCTACTTTAAATCCGTTTTCCGTTGCATTTTTCCAGGACTGACGTTTTTCGGCAATAGCACTGTCGCGCAAAGCATAAGAAACATCAAGACCGCTGTCGCGCAGACAAAGGCCCTGGTTCAAGCCCTGTGCACCACAACCTACAATAACAATCTTTTTTCCTTTAAGGGCATTTACACCGTCTGCAAATTCTTCTTTGGCCATAGAACGACAGTGTCCAAGCTGAAGTCTAGCCTCTCTCCATGGAATTTTGTTGAAATAATTTTCACCCATCTTTTTGCCTCGTTTTTATTGATAGTAACTTTTATTATACTTCAAACCTTAGTTCTCGTAAAGACGTAGACTGATGACTGACGTAGACTGATGACTTGATGATGACTGGAGAGTAATGGCCTGCTTCTGACAGATGTAAATTATGCAGATGTTGTAATTTTTTCAGGAACTTCTGCATCGGGAATGCGTTTTTTCATCCACAGGTAGCGGAGCCAGGCTGTAAGGGCACTCATAAACCATACAATGCCTACAGACCACCAGATACCCCAAAGCCCGATTACAGGAATTGCAGTAAGAAGGAATGGAACTGTAAAACGTCCGATAACTTCGGTAATTCCATTTATAAGAGAGAAGAAAGCATCCCCTATTCCGTTTAAAACTCCGCGCACTACATAAATAATTCCAAGGAACACATAGAAGAAGCTTGTAATTTTAAGGGCTGTTGAACCCATGCTTATAACTTCTGCATCTTTTACAAAAAGGCCAGTAATTGCGCTGCCAAAGAACTGCATTACCGGAAGCATGGCAAAAGAGAAAATTGCCATCATGAGCATGCTCTTTTTGTAGCCGTCAATTACACGGGCCTTTTTCTTTGCTCCGTAATTCTGGCCGCTAAAGGTAGAAAGGGCTGCTCCAAGAGTCTGGTATGGCTGATGTATTACCTGTTCAACGCGGCTTGTGGCGGTAAAAGAGGCAACTGCAACAGGACCAAAATTGTTTACAACTCTCTGCAAAGCCATACAGGAAATTGCAATCAGGGAGAACTGAAGCGAAAGAGGAACTCCTAAGCGGATACACTTCCACAAAATTTCACCGTTAAGATGAAGATCTTCTTTTTTCATCTTAAAATAGGGATTTGTTCTGATTGCAAAAATCATACAAAGAATACAGCAGATTCCGTTGGAAATAAATGTAGCAACTCCGGCTCCAATAACACCAAGCTTAAGGTTATAAACAAAAATCAAATCAAGAATGATATTGAGGATGCAGCCAAAAATCAAAAAGTAAAGAGGAGTTTTTGAGTCTCCAAGAGCGCGCAGCATAGAAGAAACAAAGTTGTAAACAGAAACAAGGAAAAGATTAATACACATGATTTTCATGTAGGCAACTGCGTCTGCAAGAATTGGCTGGGGTGTATTAAGAAAAACAAGGATTGGACCTGCGGCAAAAAAGGCGATTGTTCCAATAACAAGAGGTACTACAATCATTATAAAGGCCGAATTGACAATACAGTTCTTTACCTTTGCACCGTTTCCTTCGCCAAAAAAGTGTGAAGTTACAATACCGCCGGCAGAACCAATTCCGTTACAAAGAGCAAAAAAGAAAAAAGTTATAGAGCCTGTTGCACCAATTGCGGCCAGGGCCTGGGCACCAATAAGCTGACCTACAATTACAGAGTCTGCAAGATTGTAAAACTGCTGAAAAATATTACCTATTAACATTGGCACAGAAAAAGAAAGCAAAAGCTTTACAGTATTTCCCTGTGTCATGTTTATCATCTTACTCTTCATGTTTTTAATTATATTCTTCTGCAAAAAAATAAAATTGTACATTTATACTTAAAGATAGAAGAAATAATAATGAAAATATTATATATTTATGGTAAAAGAAGCTTCAGGAGGCTATAAATGGCTGAAATTCAGGTGGCTGCTGTATTTTCTGATAATATAGTTTTGCAGCGCAATAAAATCATCAACATTTTTGGTTGGATTGATTGGAAAGAAAAGGACAAAGAGATTTTTGTAAAGGCTGAACTTTTTAATAAAAATGGCGATTTGCTTGGAGAAAATACCCGTATCTATACAAACCCTGTAAAAAAATGGGTTATCTCTCTTCCTTCGCAAGAAGCACAGGAAGAATGCAGTCTTAAAATATGGCTTAATCAAAGCACAGAAGCTATTGTTTTTTCAAACATTGCTATTGGTGAGGTGTGGCTTGCAGGCGGTCAGTCTAACATGGAATTTGAACTTGGCAACTGTACAGAAGGCCCCCAGGAACTTGCAGATACAAGTGGAGAAAATGGTGCCAAGAATGTGCGCTTTTACTACACAAATAAAATTGCCTGGATGGACCAGCATTTTTACCAGGCAGAAAAAAATACAGCCTGGCAAACCTGGGACTCTCCAAATAAAAACGCCTGGTCTGCAGTAGGATTTTTCTTTGCAAAAAAACTTGCGGCTGATCTTGGCTGCACTGTCGGAGTAATCGGCTGCAACTGGGGAGGAACAAGTGCCAGTGCCTGGATGCGCCGTGAATATCTTGAAAAAGATGAAGATCTTCGTACCTATCTTACAGAACAGGAAGAAGCAACTGCAGGAAAATCAATTGACCAGCAGTGCCGCGAATATGAAGAATACGAAGTTATACAGGCAGAATGGCAGAAAAAATGCGATGCCCTTTATGCCGCAAATCCAGAAATTACCTGGGCAAAGGTTGAAGAGACTCTTGGCAAATCTCCATGGCCGGGTCCACGCTCCTGCAAAAACCCTTACAGACCCTGCGGCCTTTATGACTGCATGGTAAACCGCATACTTCCATATACACTAAAGGGTGTGCTCTGGTATCAGGGAGAAAGTGACGACCACAAACCATACAGCTATGCAAAGTTGTTTTCAAAACTCATAGACAACTGGCGGACAGACTGGAAAGATCCTGAGCTTCCTTTTGTTTTTGTACAGCTTCCAAATCATCGAAACGAGTACGACAAAGATTTTAAACACTGGTGCTTAATCCGCTCTGTCCAGGAAAAGGTTCATCACATGGTAAAAAATGCCTTTATGACCTGTGCACTTGACCTTGGACAATTCAACGACATTCATCCAAAAGCAAAAAAAGTAGTAGCAGAACGCATGGAAGAAAATGCCCTTGCAAATGTATATAATCTTAAAAAAGCTCAGGATGTTCTTTCGCCAATGCTTAAAGGCTATACAATAAAAGGCGCAGATCCTTCTGACGCAAATTCCTTTGGCAAAATTATCCTGACCTTTGATAATGCCGCAACAGGCTTTGTTGCCCGCGAAGATAAAATCAACCTTGATTATTACAAGCGCATGGAGCAGCATCAGGGTAACAGCGTTTCACCGGCATTCACAGGTTTTGAAATTGCAGGAAGCGACGGTATCTTCTACCCTGCAGCCTATCGTCTTGGTCAAAGCGAAAAGGATTTTAATACAATCACACTTTCTTCTCCGCTTGTAAAAAATCCTGTAAGCGCAAGGTACGCCTGGTACAACTACGGTCCTGTAAATATTTTTGGTAAAAATGGCTTGCCCCTTGCCCCTTTCATGATATAATAACTGTATGAATCGACGCATTGCTGTTCTTGCCAGTGGCTGGAGTTCTTATTTTCTCAAAGATTTTGTCAAAGGAATGATGAAAGCTGTAGAAGATAAACATATAGATATTTATCTTTTTAATACTTATAACTATACAGAGTATTCAGGCTTTCCTAATTATACAGGCCTTTCTATTTTTAATCTAATCAATTACGAAGATTTTGACGGTGTAGTATTGCTTTCTGACTTAATTGGTAACGCCCGGGTTTTAGAAAGGGAACGCCTGCGCATTCTAAAATCTAAAAGGCCGGCAATTACAATTAATAAAAAACAGGAAGGACTTTGTTGTCTTCGCGTAGATAATTACACCGGCATGTACAACGCTCTTGCCCATTTAATCCGCATGCATAATGTTTCGGATATTGCTTATATTACCGGAAAAGAAAATGCCGTAGATATTACCGACCGTTACAAAGCCTATAAAACAGTTCTCGAAGATAATAACATCCCTTTTGATTCTCAGAAAGTTTACACAATTAATTCCTGCGACTACCACTGCGCCTACTCTTTTTTCAATGACTATGTAAAATCGGGTAAAAAACTTCCTCAGGCCTTTTGCTGTGCAAACGATTTATTAGCCTTAGCCTTACTCAAGGTTTGCGTTGAAAATAAAATAAAGGTTCCACAGCAAATTAAGATTGTCGGTTTTGATAATTTAATTCAAACAGAATGCACAAGACCTTCTATTACAACTGTCTACAACAACGCCGAGCTTTTAGGTGCCGAAGCAGTAAACAGACTTATAAACGGAGTTAATCCTCTGCAAACCTTGAGTGTAAAAAGTACTCCTGTTTTAAGACAGTCATGCGGTTGCAGTTATTCAACCACTTCTTCTCAAGAGCTAGTTACTTTGAATATACTTGACGATGCAAATAAAAAAGAAGCCTTCGATACCCACATGGAAATAATGGGCGAAATTTTTACAGAAGCGGCCGATGTATTTACCCTTCTTACGAACATCGAAAACTTTTTTGTAAAATCTCACGACTTCGAAGGTTCTGATTTTTGTATCTTCATGAAATCAGACTGGACTTCTGTTCTTATTAATTCTGCCGAAAACCTGCCTCAGAATCTTTCTTACGGAAGCCAGGTTCAATCTGTCTGCTCGGTCCAGGGAAATAAAAAATATCTTAGAGAGCTCATTTCTACCCGCGACTTAATTCCTGCAAAAATGAAGACAGACGACAAAAGCAATATATTCCTTTTTCTGCCTATCTTTCACCACTCTTATGTTTACGGGTACTTTGTTACCAAAAATGATCTTACAATGATAGATAACCACTACGGATATTTGTGGACACGTAATATGGGAACCGGTGTTGAACATTTCCGTAAAAAGAACATGTTCAAGCAGATGAGCCAGCAGTACCTGAGGCTTTCTACAAAAGATGCTCTTTCAGGAGCACTCAACCGTCAGGGGCTGGAAAAACTCGCAAAACCATTTTATGCCCAGAACAAAAAGAACGGACTCACTACTGTGCTCTTCTTTGTTGATATTAACAAGATGAAACACATCAACGATAAATTTGGACACCTTCACGGAGACCTTGCAGTAAAAACTGTAGCAGCTGCTGTTCTTGAAACAATTCCTAAAAACTGGTTATGCATCCGCTATGGTGGAGACGAATTTCTTGTTGTAGGAAACAGCAAAAATTATAACGGCGAAGATTACTGTACAATGATAAAAGAGCGTCTTGCAAAAAAGACTTCAATCATGCATCTGCCATATAATCTTTCGGCCAGTGTTGGAACTTATTCTGTTCCGGCCCAAATGGATATAACTTTGGAGCAGGCTGTAGAAAACGTTGACAATATAATGTATGAGCAGAAGCAGGCCTTCCACAAAGAGGATGACAAGGAAAAGAAAGAAACAGAGGCTCAAGAATCAGAAACTAAAGAGTAAGGACTCTGCGTAAGGCCTACATTTTTTCGTAGAAGCTGTAGTCGTAACTGTTGTCACTTGTTAATGGAGCAGGAAGTACTTCAAAATAAATTACGCCGTTTCGCTTTACATTCAGTGTAAACTTTGGACTGTTGCCGTCTATAAGGGCTGTGGCTACTGCCGGATGTGCGGCGCCCTTCAAAAGTTCAATTTGCTCCTGCTTTAAGTTTGCAGGTTCTCCCAAATCGTGCCAGACCTTAAGCGGATTACAGCATTCTTCATCGACTGTTTTTGTAAGAAGAGTTACACGTTTGCCGCCAAAAGCAGGCAGAGAAAGTTCTATTGCCAGCTGATTTTCTTTTGTTTCAAGAGAAAGGTTCCAGGCTATGCCTTTATAAGAATCGCTGCCTGTTTTTACAATTACAATATTCTTATCGCGGTAAAGACACTTTTCTTCATTCTGTTTAAGATCCTTAAAGAACTTAAAAGTCCAGAAAGTTGGTTTTGGAATGCCTCCGTTTGCAAGAAGTCCAAAGCCTCCGTGAAATGGAGTAAATGGAATTCCGTTTTCTTCAAATACATCTCCAAAAGTCCAGTAGGAATAACCTGTTGCATAGTCTCCAATTTCTGCAAGAGTCCGGCTTATATAGGCGGCATTAAGATTTGTATCATGCAGCGGGCAGTTTGGAATATAAGAAGTATTAAATTCTGTTATATAAAAGGGAAGATTTTTGTAATCAGGATATTTGTTTATGATTTTGCGGCAGTCGCGGAGAGTCTGTAAAGTTTCATCAAGCGGCATGAGTTTTGCATAGCCGTAATGGCCCTTGTAAACAGGAAACTCTGTTGTGTAATGATGACGCGAAATAAAATCGATTGGAGGCTTTTTCTTTGTTAAAAAATCAAGAAAACCTACCATCCATTTTTTGTCGGCGCCACCACAAATTGCAGGGCCTCCGACTTTAAAAGCTTTATTTACTTTTTTGATTGCCTTAGCAGTCAATTCATAAAGCTTAAAATATTCTTCCATATCGGCATCTTTCCAAAAGCCGGGAAGATTTGGTTCATTCCAAACTTCTATAGGCCAGGTAAGAACATCCTCTTCTCCATAACGGGCAATCAAATGGCGCAGCGTTGCCTGAACAAGGTCAGTCCATTTTTTGTAGTCTTTTGGAGGAGTAGTGTTTCCCTTCCAATAGAAAATTGTATTATCGCCAGATGCAAGCTTTTTAGGCATAAAACCAAGCTCAAGAAAGGGCCTGATGTTGAGCTCCAGATAAGAGTCTACAACACGGTCAAGATAAGTAAAATTATACTCTGTAATTCTTTTTGCGTTTTTGTCTACGTATTCGGCATATTCCTTATAATTTGGAAAATCCTCAAACTTTTTTGCAAGGCCGTCTCTATCTTTAAATTCCTGATAGATTCCCATGTCGTCGCAAAAAAGTCCGTGACCGCGGATAAACTTAAAGCCAATATCCTTTTGAACAGCCTTAAGCTGGTCCAGATATTCTTTGGTCAAAGCAAGACCCATTCGGCCGGTTCCCACGCAAAAGTCTACATTGTTATTAAACTTAACCTTTTCTTTGCCGCTAAGCTTGATTTTATAAGCCTTATTTACCATTCCATTCCGTCCATAGTTTTAATAGAACCATCAGGATTAAAGGTAAGTTCACGGAATTTTACGTTGCGCTTCTGGTTTACACCGTTTGAACGTTCACAGTCATGGTAGAAGAGATACCACTTTCCGTTGTATTCAAGAATTGAGTGGTGTGTTGTCCATCCAAGTACTGGAGTAAGGATTTTTCCACCATAAGTGTATGGTCCGTATACATTCTTGCTGGTTGCATAGCAAAGAAGGTGGGTTGTTCCGGTTGAATATGTAAAGTAATAGGTGTCGCCTTTCTTAAAAAGCCAAGGATCTTCAAAATAACGGCGGTCTTCGTCTTTTCCAAGCAAAGGATTTCCCTTTTCGTCTACAATTACAAGGTCGCGTGGAGCTTCTGCAAGTTCTGTCATGTTGTCTTTCATAAGTGCGATTTTTGGTGTACAGGCAGCTTCTTCGCGTGGCTCTTTGTTGTCGGCAGACCAGGTGTTGTTGCGGTACTGATCAAGCTGACCACCCCAGAGTCCGCCAAAAGTAAGATAGTATTTTCCGTCTGTATCCGGGAAACAACATGGGTCAATACTGTAAGTTCCCTGAATATAATTTTCTTCCGGCTTGAAAGGACCTTCCGGTTTATCTCCAAGTGCAACGCCTACTCTGAACATTCCTGTTTTATCGCGTGCAGGGAAGAAGAAATAATATTTGCCATTCTTTTCTACACAATCAGGAGCCCAAAGCTGCTTGCTTGCCCATTTAATATCATCAAGAGTAAATACACAGCCGCAATCACGTGGATATGTTTCTGTGTCTTTCATCTCGTAAACATGATAATCTTTCATGTCATATTGGTCGCCATTGTCGTTGTTTTCAACATCAATGTCTTCATCATGAGAAGGATAAATATAAATTTTTCCATTAAAAACATGTGCTGATGGATCTGCAGTATAAAGATCATTTACCAAAGGTCTTCTTTCAATCATAAAAAGGTCACTCCTATATTATTTTTTGTATATAATTCTACATCATTATTTTATTTTTACAATCAGAAATTCCACCTACTCAAGGCTTCCGGGTGCTTCAACCTTTGCATTCTGGGCAGCACACCAGGTTCCCTTCTGCAGGGATTTTTGAATGTCGGCAGAATTTACATATTCATATAAAAATCCTGCATTAAAACTGTCGCCACAGGCAGTTGTATTTACAGGTACTACTTTTTGCACAGGGCATTCAAAAAATTCTCCCCGGCAGGCAGCAAGAGTAGATTCGGTTCCGCGTGTAATAACTATGATATTATTGAGCTCGCGGCTCTTTTTGCAGATGTTTTCCTGATTTGCAGGCAGACCAAAAGTTGTCGTAAACTCTTCATCATTTATTTTGATTATTTGTGGTACTGCACTTTTAAGAGTAGAAAGAAGTTCTTTTCCAATAAAATCGGCAAGGACAAGCTTTCCTTTATCAAGAGCAATTCCGCAGATTGTTGCATAAATATCAGGCGACCATTTTCCCTGGCGGCTTCCTGCAAGAATCATTGCATCGCATTCGCCAAGTTTTTCGGTGAGGAGTTTTAAAAGTTTGATTTCATATTTTGAAAAATCTTCATCCGGCAAAGGTTCGCCTGCAATAATTTCGGTTGTTGTTTTAGCTGTAGAGTCAAGCAGAGTCCAGCAGTCTCGGATTTTTCCCGGAGTATCAACATAAAAAAGCCCAAGACCATCTTTCTGAGCAAGTTCAATAAATTCTTTTGAATTATTTTGTGGAAGCGGGCATACAGTTATAACACAATCCTTTTCCAGCTGGGCAAGCACTCGGGCAGAGTTTACAGCCTTTCCCGAAGCATAAAGATTATAATGCTTTGCGCGATTTACTTTTGTAAGATTTAAGTTTTCAAAAACGACAGTCCGCTGATAAGTTGCACTCATACAAAGGCAGAGGATTTTTTTCATGGGCTAACCTTATCCTACAAGCGCACTGGAAATATTAAAGCAGTTATCACCAATGTGTTCGATAGCTCGTACAATATCAATATACAAAAGCTCGGCTTTAACGTCGGCGCCACCTTCAAGTCGCTTGCGGGCAACCTTCTTAAGTGATTTTCTAAAGGCGTCAATTCCGTCTTCAAGCTCGCGGGCAAGCTCAAGCTTTTCAGGAGTAATCTGTTTGTTGATATTTATGCGGATAAACTGCAGGAACTGACGGACAAGCTCAATATATGGAAGAAGCTTTTCAAGATCTTCTGCTTTGAAGTCCATTTTCTTTTCAATAGAACGACAGATAAGCATGATTGTTCCGTAGCAGCTGTCGCTCATATTTTCAAGCTCGTCTACAATCTGAATCATGTTACTTACGTGGTTCAACTGCTTTTCTGTAAGCTGCAGTCCTTCGCACTTAATAAGATAATGAGTAATCTGCTCATGCATCTGGTCTACATAAGCTTCTGTTTCGGCCATGCGTTCCTGATATTTTTCCTTAAAGTCTTCATTTCGTTTTGTAACACCAATCTGAATCTTGTCGAACATATCTGTTACAACATCTGTCATATCGGCAATGGCTTTTTCTACCTGGATAATGTGAGTAGCAACACTGTCTTTTGTAGCAAGCTCTGTAAATTCCAGTTTGAAAACCTTCTGAGTATCTTCCGGATCATCTTTGATTATAAGCTGTGAAAGTTTTACAAGAGGGGTCTGCATTGGCAAAAGCACAATAGTAGACAAGGTTTTGAAAACTGTATGCAGCATAGAAATACGGATTGCAATATTTGAATGCTCGTGTCCCGGGGTAAGCAATATAACAAGCCGCAGGAATGGATGGAAGAAGAGCAATGCAAGCACAGTACCAAAGACATTGAACATAACGTGAATCAAAGCAGAACGACGGGCATCGGCACTTGTTCCCATTGCAGCAAGAATTGCGTCTATTGTAGAACCAATGTTACTGCCAAGTGTCATAGCTGCAGCAAGTTCCCAGGAAATGAGATTGTTGTAAGCCATTGTAATTACAATAGCAGAAAAAGCTGATGATGAGTGCAGAAGGGCTGTAATAAAAATACCAATAATAAAGCCAATTCCAAGTGCTATAAAACCGCTTCCCTGAATCTTAAAAAGCCAGCCAAGTTGTTCCGGTGTAAATACATCGCTCAAGCCCGAAAGACCAAGGAAAAGCATACCAAATCCCATGATAGCTTCGCCAAGGTTTTTACCTGCATTCTTTTTAATTAATCTGTAAAGGAAGTAACCAAGACCAAAAAGCGGGATTGCAAAAGCAGAAATCTTAAAATTAAAACCAAAGATGGAAACAATCCAGGCTGTGATTGTTGTACCAATATTGGCACCAAAGATTACACCAACAGACTGGGTAAGACTCATAAGACCGGCATTAACGAAGGTAACAACCATTACAGTTGTAGCTCCAGATGACTGAATAATCATCGTAACAATAAGACCGGTGAGCAGGGCTACAAAACGGTTGCCTGTAATTACACTAAGAGCACGCTGAAGTTTTTCGCCTGCACTTTTCTGGACTCCGTCGGACATGAGCTTCATTCCATAAAGGAGAAAGCCAAGACTACCAAGGAGTTGGATAATTGGTGCTATGACACTCATAAGATGAATAATAATAAAAATACAGACTTTTTTCAATAAAAACCATTCTATAGGTTCGGGAATCAATTAAGAGGCATACAGGTAGAAAAAAATTGCTCCCGCCGAATTCCAGATTCCAAAACCGGCGGTTCACCGCCTATGCGCTACACTGCCTTGTAATTATATACGTTGCCGCTTTCGCGGCAGCAGTGTAGAGCATTTTTGTAATCTGTAATTCGGCTCGCGCAATTTTTTATATGCAATTCTGCAAATTGATTCCCGAACAGATGGAATAGTTATACAATGACAAAATTCTGTTTAAGTGCTAATATATCAGCAAATGAAAAGACTATTATTTTTTATTTTTATATCATTCATCATGTTTGCCGGATGTAAAAAGGCAAAGACTCCTGTTGTAGAGGCTGACTCTATTCAATTAAATATACAACCTTCAGCTAATGAAAATGCTTTGGAATCGGAAAATCAGACCTGGCATGTAACAAATAAACGGGTTTGTATTATTTTTGGGTATGATTTTAATTCGCCGGATGCGGTGGAAAAATTTACGGAACTTTTGGGGGACCGTTATGGGCTCGAAGGAGATGGAGGGCTCATTTATACTATGATTTATCCGGACAGTTTTAAGCATGGGGCTAAAGGATATGCTAGCGAGCTTGCAGCTGCACTTACAGGAACAGAAAAAGACCTGGCCGGAATTATCATTCTTGGGGCGCCGGAAAATACTCATAAGGCTTTTGCAAAGCTTCAGGATTTTTGGGAGATGGGAGTTCCCTACCCTATTTATGCGCTCTTCCCACAGGATGATGTTTTGGGTCTTGAATCTACCTGCGATTTTGTTCTGGACAAGGAACAGGTTACCGACTTAACAGGAGACGTTGCTCCGGAAGAAACTGTGAGCGAAATTATTCTTGAAGCCCCGGAAGTTCTTACAGACTGTATTGATTATATGCTCGAAATTGAAGGTCCTTTTGTAAAAGACAGTACCCTTCCAAAGCACATAACTCAAATGCTTAAAAACAAAAAGATTCATCATTATGTAGATCCGGAATCTGGCATTCAGTCTATAAATCATTTTGTCTTGAATTAACGGGGAATGCTTTAGTGCCCTTCGACAGGCTCAGGGCCCACAGATGTTATTATTCTTATGATAGAACTTTCACAAAACTCAAATTATCTAATAGGTTCTCAAGCAGATATTGCCGTCCTTGCCACAAAAGAGCATGCCCGCATTCTTACAATTTCCGATTCCCACGGAGACTGGCGTGGTCTTATGCGCATTGTAAAACAGTTTGGTCCTACCTGCGATGCCCTTGTAATAACCGGCGACTGCTGGCGCGACCTTGAAGAACTGCTGGAGCTTGCAGATGAAGACCCTTCTGTTCGTCAGGTAATCCCTCCGGTATTAGGCTTTGTACGCGGAAACGGAGATCCTTCATATTTTGCAATCTCCTATGATATTGGAAAAAACAACGCCAACGCCCGCACCCTTCCAAAAGGCTCTGTTATAATGCCGGACAAACTTGTGCTCACAGCAAACGGTCAGCAGATTCTTTTTGTTCATGGTCATATAGAAGGAGTTGATTATGGCTACAACAAGCTTGGCCTTGATGCAAAAATGCTTGGAGTTCATTATGCAGTTCACGGACACACACATATTCCTGCTTTTGAACAGCGGGGAGACTTTACCTTTATAAATCCTGGAAGTATAAGCAGACCACGAGGCGGAAGCCCCGCAAGCTTTGCGATTTTAACTGTAGAAAAGACTTTTATAGATGCCGCATTTTTACGAATAAACGACCCGATGGGCGAAGAAAGCTCATACACTTTGTACAATCCTTTTTAATTGCCCTTAGACAGGCTCAGTAACCGTAAATAAAATCTTCATCATGTCCCGGATAAACATGTGTCCCCGCCGGGATATTTTCGCGGAGCATTGCAAGGCTGTGAATAATCTGAGCCTCATCTCCGCCGGCCATATCTGTGCGTCCGTAGCCGCCATAGGCAAATAAGGTGTCACCGGAAATCAGGATTTTTTCTTCTTTGTTATATAAACAGATTGAACCCGGTGTATGTCCCGGAGTAGAAATAACTTTCCAGTTCTGGCCGCCAAGACCAGCTCCTACTACGCTCTCCAAAGTCATGCCGTCTTCCAGAGCAATATCAGCGGGAGGTTGTTCTGCTACAGCCAGTCCCAATTCATGAAGTCCAAAAAACTGGATTACAGAATCTCCCATTGGACCCGGAGGATTTATCAATTCATTTATTTCTGCTTTGTGGATTGCAATTTTTGCTTTTGGAAAAGCAGCTTTTACACCTGCAATTCCTGTTATGTGATCAAAATGTGAATGGGTAAGAATGATTGCTTTGCAGTCAAGCTTTTTATTCTGAAGGTAATCTATTATTTTGTTCTTATCGCCCGAACCGGCACAGGCAGCGGGATCTACAAGAAAACAGGCTTTTCCTTGCAGCGGAACAACAAGTGTATTCACCGAGAAAAAGCCTGTTCTTATTATATGTATTTTAAATGTTTCCAAATGGTTCCTTATCTGCAGCTGCTTTTTCTGCTGCGGCATAAGCGGCGGCATCTTCGGCAGACATAGACAGAGCTTCATCGGCTGGAGTTTGAGAAGCAGCTTCTTCTGAATAAGTCTGAGCTTCTGCTTCTACAGCTTCATTTTCGCTTTCTTCGGCATCGCTCTTCTGGCGAGAGAAGCTTACTGCAAGCTTGCGTCCACGATAATCATATCCATTGAGCTTGTCAATTACTGTCTGACAATCTTCTGTATAAAGCTGAACAAAAGAATAGTTTGCAAGAACTTTAATATCACCAATTCTTTCGCGGTCAATTCCACCTACAGCAACAATAAGACCAACAAGGTCGCGTGGATAAACTCTGCGGTTTTTACCAATGCTGATAAAGATTGAAGTTGCCTTATCTGGATCAATTTCTACGCGTGGGTGATGAGGTCTTTCTTCTGCAGCAGCTTCTGTTGTTGTATTTTCTGCAGCCTTATATTCAGATTTATAGCTGTTATTAAAATCCTTCTTATAATCATTTTTAAAGTCGCGGTTGTTTTTTGAATTAAAGCGACCAGCGTTACGTCCGCCTCTTCCAAAAGAATGGAAATGCTTGAGCGATTCTTTGAGCATGTATGCAATAACATACTTGCGGCGTGTAAGAGGAACATACTTCTTAAAGAGCTTTGCTAATTCAACAAGGGTATCAATATCCTCTTCTGTTGTAATTTTTTCAACTGCAGTTTCAAGAAATTCTGCTGTCTTTTCTTCGTCAATTTCAAAACCACGATTATAATTGTTGTATGCCATAATTAAATTCTCCTGTGTAATTACTGCAGATTTACTGCATAGCCCGAATCAATCTTGTCAAAACCTGTACGTAATAATAAGGGTTCAAGAAAATCGGGTATAATCATTTTTGGCAAAATAAGCCATTTCTTTCCGAGCTTTTTAAATTCCGAAAGGCACATAGAAATTAATTCTGTACCAATTCCCAAACCACGGAAAGCTTCAGGAACAAAAAGGTTTGTCAAAATCATAACCTCTTCCTGTTTCTTTGATACGTAAGCTGCCGTAATGCAACCTGCAAAATCATTTGAAAAACTGCGACAGACAAATCCGAGCTGACCTTTAGCTTCGGCTAACTCAAACTGTTCATACCAGATATTGTAAATTGCCTGAGCAAGTTCTTCATCCAGATTTTCATCACGTGCTTTAAAAGCTGCGTTCATAAAAAGCATAAGTTCTTCTTTATTGGCCTTTGATTCATATGCTGTAAAAGAAAAATCATCATGAATCAGACTGTCATCTGACTCGGGCACATAATCAAGCTTTTCAAGTCCCCATACTTCACGCAGATTATTATACCAGTTGTTTATATAAGACATCATTTTTTCGTTTTTATAAATGTGCCATCTTTTTTCAACTTCCGGATAATCTTTTATTACATTTCTAAAATTTCTGAATACCCCCCTTCCGGAATGAAGAACTGACTGCAAAGCTTCGTGGGCTAAAGGAGCATTAAGTTTTTCAACAAAATCCTCTCGAAGTTTAAAGCCTGCAGCAGAATCCCACTCCGGTAATTCGTAAAAGAATTCGTCATCACCTTTTAGACCTTCAGTTTTTTCTACAAGTTTAGTCTGGGCTGCATCTACAAGAAAGGCTTGTTCCTGATTTTCGAGCGCAGATTGAATCTCATTCAAAAGACTTTCGGTCAAAGAAAAGGTCATTACTTTAATTCTTCACGCTTTGTAATTATCTTACTGATTAAACCATACTTAACAGCTTCATCTGCATCAAGCCAGTAATCACGATCTGTATCTTTTGTTACCTGTTCAAGAGAAACGCCTGTTGCATCAGAAATAATCTTGTTTAATTTTGCACGGATTTTTTCCATATCCTTTGCATAAATTTCAATATCAGTTGCAACACCGCGCATTCCACCTAAAGGCTGATGAATAAGATAGCGGCTGTTTGGAAGTCCAACTCTCTGTTCTTTTGGAACTGCAAGAAGAACAAGTGTAGCTGCAGAAGCAATGAGTCCCATTCCTACAAGATAAACCGGTGATTTTACAAAGCGGATTACATCATAAATTGCAAAACCGGCATCAACATCGCCGCCAGGTGAGTCAATATACATATAAATCGGCTCATTATTCTCTGAATCAAGAATCAAAAGCTGACGTGCAATAGAATCTGCAAGGTCTTTGTTAATTTCGCCTGTAAGGATTATCTGACGAGTTTTAAGGAACCTGTCTGCAAAAGGTTCTTCTTTTTTCTGCTTTTTCTCTTCTTCGTCGTCATCAAAACGAGGAGAATTAGTCATAATACTCATAAATTTTTCCATATATATAAATATATTAAAATTTTATGCCACTGACAAGTATAATTAAGCCTCATGCTTTTTTTAGTTGATTTAAATGACTCCTTGGCGAACTGGAAAACAGAAAAAATAACACGAAAGAATAATTTCATACCATAAAAATTCCTCAGCAACCTTTTTCATAAATCTAATGTCTTAATTGCATTTATCTGAATCTATGATATAATTAATACAATATAAAATAGGAGCATTTTTAATGGCAGAAGCAGAATTAGACCCGGAAATTGCAGCATTACTTGCAGGGTCGGGTTCAAGTACCGAATCAACAATTTCAATAGAAGATATAGATAATATGCCGAGTTCTTCGGCTTCTTTTGATTTGTCTAAAAATTCAGCACCAGCTGGTTCTCATTCGACTGGCGGTGGTATTCACGAGGTTAATTTAAGTCTTAAAGAGTTTGCTCCTTTAGAAAAGCTCAAGAACGAAGAATCAAGCGGGGTTTATGACGACCCTAAATATTATAAAACAGTTTTAACAAACGAAAATCAGTCGGCACAGCGTGTACATCAGGTTCTTTCTAAATATCTTACATGCCAGGATCCAAAAGACCGTGCCGTTTACCGCCAGCAGATTGTAACCTGCTACTGGGAGCTTTTACGCGGAATGGCACCAAAAATGGCTGATATTAACCTGCCAATGCCAAAACGCATGCTCATGAGATTTGGCGTTCTTCTTCCCTCCCTTTTCAAAGCAGAGCAAAAGGAATTTTTCTCACGCATAATTTATGAAAACAAACCTCAGGAGCCAATTCTTTACGTTGATGAGTGGTTCAAAGAAATTGCTTCAGGCCGTATGAACAACTCCATGACAGATGAAAAGAAAACTCCACAGAGAAATCTTTCTCCTGAACAGGCTGCCACTGCAGAACAGTCTCGTCTTATGCAGCTTCAGTCTAAAAACTCGGGAAAACTTCAGAGCTCAGAAAACATCCTTAACATAAAAGAAAATGAACGTTCCATGCTGGAAATTGAGCTTAAGAACAGAATAGACTCTCTTTGCCAGCACACTCCTATTATTGGAATGGAACCTCATACTCAAGGCCTTTCTGAACCACAGAGAAAACTTTTCTCGGAAATTACAGATTTACTTCACAGAATTTCACGAAACGATAAAGAGCTTTCAAAGGCACTGGCAGAGTTCCAGGAAGCAAAAGCTGTTTATGATAATGTTCAGAATAAGATTGCAGACACAGGTCCTGTTGTTCAGATTGATACAAGTGCAATCAACACCGAATTTGAAACAATCCGCCAGATGGCAAAAATGACAATCGGACGCCGTGGTAATCAGTTCCCAATCTTTACACGCGAATTCTATCACTGTACAGAAAACGGAACAGGAACCCGCGAAAATGTAATTGAAGTTATGCGCTGGATTGAATCTATAGACCCGGGTGTATTCTGTCGTGTTCATAAAAACATTCCTAACCGCATTGTTCCTTATGTTTGTCTTGTTCCAACTTATGGCGACAGGGGCTTCTGCTGGGAACCATTTGACCGCTACAACCGTGTAACAAGCCGCGGACGTATTGTTGTTCCAATGTATCCAAAGGACCTTAAAATTGCTGTACTTACCGCAGTTGCCGATTTGAGATGGCAGGTTGCAAAGGAAAAGGCTTCTTACTATTGGATGGAAGAAGGTCTTACAGGTCAGTACTACCAGCACTTTGACCAGATGAAGCTTAAGGGAGACGTAAAGGAATTCTTCATTGAAGATTACATTTTGTGGATGACCAAAGAAAGTACCGGAGTTCAGCGTCTTGAAAAAGATGTACGTGGTATCTTCTGGCGCAATATGCCATTCCCAAAAGAACTCAAGGAAGATTTGCGCAGACGTTCGCTGGTTTACGACGAGCTTTGTAAGAAGGATGCAAACCGCGAGATGAGCGACGGATATTGATAAGAGATTGTCGGGTCAAGCCCGACAATGACACAACTCTTGTCATTATCGGGCTTGACCCGATAATCTTACTCGCCAGACAATGCAATAACAGGATCCAGTTTTGCGGCACGGCTGGCTGGGTTCAAACCAAAAAAGATTCCTACAAAAACGGAAAATATAAAGGCAATTATACAGGCATTCGTATTTATTACGTATGCCTGTTTTTGTACATACTCCACGGCAAGGCTTATAAGAATACCCAGGAGCACTCCAAAAAATCCTCCGATTAAAGTTATGCTTGCAGACTCAACTAAAAATTGCTGACGGATATCTGCAGGACTGGCGCCAAGGGCTTTACGGATTCCAATTTCCTGTTTGCGCTCTGTTACAGTAACAATCATGATATTCATAATTCCAATGCCTCCAACTAAAAGAGAAATAGCAGCAATGGCACTAAGCATTTTAGCCAGGGTCGAAGTAATATTGCTTATTTGATCTATCATTGTCTGCATTGTAGTTACGTTTATGGATGTATCTGTTCCGCTGAGCGAAGTACAGTAGTCCTTTATTTTATCTACAATCGCAGTTGCCTTTTCGTTTGAAATAGCCTGAACCATTACAGTCTGGGCATCGGCATTAGGCTGGATTTTTTTATCGTAAAAACCTCGTGGAATAAAGGCGGCTCCATTTTCCATTCCGGTTGTCTGTTCTTTAAGAACCCCTATTACTTCAAAACTGAAGGAAACCTTGCTTATTACAATAAGGATTTTTTTACCAACTGCGTCTCCTGCAGGGAAAAAACTCAAAGCCGTATCATGATTTAAAATAATTTTCTGCGTTCCTTCCTGATCATCAGTTACAGTAAAAAATCTGCTGCCTCCTTCGAGTTCCATACAAAGGGCTTCAAGATATCCTTTTTCTACAGCAGAGCAGTTTACAGAATTAGAAGTCTCTCCATAAGTAATCGTCGCATTTACAGAATTTTTATACCAGATCTGCTTTATGTCTTCTACGTTTTCAAAAAGATTATCGCGGAAACTTTCATTAAATTTTAAAGTAACAGCACTTCGACGTCTCCACATTCCACCTGCAGAAACGTTTACCATATCAAGACCGGCAGAACCAAAGGTGTCGGCAACTTTTTTTGTGGAACTGGAACCTATGCTTGTAATAACAATAACAGATGCAACACCAATAATTACACCAAGCAGAGAAAGAAAAGTTCTGGTTTTGTTGCGCCTGAAATTATTCAGTGCGTTTATAAAATCTTCCCACATTATACCAATTGCCCATCCAATATTTTAATGCAACGCTGGGTCGAAGCTCCAATTCCCGGGTCATGAGTTACAATAATAACTGTTGTTCCCTGCTCCTGATTTATTTTTGAAAACATTTCCATTACCTGTTTTCCGGTTGTAGAATCAAGAGCGCCGGTCGGTTCGTCTGCCAGAAGGATTTTTGGTTTTGTAATCATTGCCCTTGCAATTGCAACACGCTGTTTTTGTCCGCCGCTAAGCTCATGCGGGCGATGTTTTATTCTTTCACCAAGGCCTACAGCTTCCAGCGCCTGCTTTGCTCTTTCCACACGTTCACTCTTTTCTACCTTCTGATATTTTAAAGGAAGCATTACATTTTCTAAAACGTTCATTGAAGCAATAAGATGATACTGCTGAAAAACAAATCCAACTGTCTGATTTCGTAAAAGGGCGAGCTCCTTTTCTGTCATCTTTGCAGTTTCTTTTCCGTTGATTTCTACAATGCCGGAAGTTGGACGGTCAAGACAGCCAATCATATTCATACAGGTAGACTTCCCCGAACCGGAAGGTCCCATAATAGAAAGGAATTCCCCCTGCTCAATTGCAAAAGAAATGCCCCGCAAGGCATGAACTTCGCTTTCGCCCATTGAGTAAGTTTTTACTACATTATCAAGTCGTACAACTGTATTTGACATACTTCACCATTAAAATGGCATTCCGCCACCAGGAAAACCACCCGCAGGAGGCATACCACCAGAAGGCATATTATTTCTATTACTGCCGGAATTGCTTCCCTGTCTCTGACTGTTTCTAGCTGCAGCAGCTCCTGATTTTGGAATTTCTCCAGACTGAAGAAGTACTTCTCCCCCCTTAAGACCGCTCAAGATTTTTACATAATTGCGACCATAAGGCTCAACTTCAACATATTTTTTCTCGTTATTTTTTGCAAACACTACATAAGGCTTTCCGTCTTCATAACCAATTGCGTAGCGTTCAACGGTAATATTTTCTACAGGCTCTTCAATCTGAATTTTTCCGGTAAAAGAATAATTTGGTAAAATCTCAGGCGGATAATCATCTATGCGGATCTGGGCCTTTACAACAGAAGCACCACGGCTTGTAAGTTCGCCAATTGCAGGCCAGCCGGTTACATAGCCTCTGCCTTCTGTAGAAGAAGCATTAAAATTAAGAATAACAGTCTGGCCAACTTCAAGCTTTGCAACATCAGTTTCGGGAACTTCAACTTCGGCAGTAAGATAATCAATATTTACCAGAGTCCCGATTTTTTCTCCACGCTCTACCGAGTTTCCTTCCACAGCATCCATCTCTACAACAATTCCATCAAAGGAAGCCACAATTTTTCTGTCGGCAATTTTTTGAACAAGAGCAAGACGCTGAGTTTCCATTAGCTTAAGGTCTCGAGGAGAACCTGTAAGTTTTGTTTTTGCCATTTCGTAATCATGTTTTTCAAGATTATAAACCTGATCAGAATCATCAAGTTGAACAAGGATATCGCCCTTTTTTACAGCATCGCCTTTTTTTACAAAAACTTCCATTACAGTTCCGTCTCCAAGGGCATTTAAAGTCTGCTGTTCCGCTGCCGAAACCGTTCCGGAAATTTCTATAACATTTTCATATATTTCTTTATTTACCGTATAAAGGTTCTGCACACTCTTGTCTCTGTTCAAGAAAAATCGCAGAGAAATTAAACCTCCGGCTACAAGAACTGACAAAAAAAGAAGAATAATAAAAATCTTTGCACCCTTTTTCATTTTTTTATTTGCCATAACCTACTCCACGAACTTTGCCTTTACATCATCATTATAAACAATCAAATCTATAAGATTTATGAGACCTTTAACCTTTGACTGAATTGTATTTATACTTGCAGAAACATAATCTCGCTCCGAAATAAATCCACGCTTATAATAATCAAGCATTTCTTTTTCTACGTCTGCATACATCTTATAATTTTTATTATTTGTTTCTTCGGCCCACTTAATATCTTCAAGCTGGATTTTCATCTGGCGAAGGGTTTCTTCATAATCTGTATAGGCAGACTCGACCTCCATCTCTTCCTGCTCAATTGAAATTTCTGTAAGCTCCCTGTTTATTTTGTTTTTCTTAAAAGTGTTCGGCGTGTAAGTCATGCCTAACGAAAGAGAAGGAGCAGCTGTACCGCCAGAACCGCTGCCTACAGGAACATGAACTCCTGCATCAAGGCCAATTCCCTGGTAAGCCGCAGCAAGACCTGCATTCACTGTATTTGCATTTGCTGTTGCAGCATTTTTATATGTATAACCGCCGTTTGCCGAAAGTGTAAAATCTTTAGCAGCATCTCTCGACATCTGATTAATTTTCTGCTTCCACAAATTGCTTTCTATCTGCTTATAGTTTTCTGCCTTATAATTATTTATATCCACAGCTTCAACAAGCGGAATATCATCTGGAATTAATTGGGTAAAATCGGTGTCCTGGGGAATTTCAATTTCGTAGCCGCAGTCAAAATAAAAGAACTTGTAATCGGTAATAAGAGAATGGATTGCAGCTTCAAGTTCATGCTCCTGGGTAAGCACCTTCATTTCTTCTTTTATATAAGACGAAGAAGTTTTTGAATATCCCTGCAGCTTGATTTTTTCAAACTCAATATATTCATCATTAAGCGAATTCTTTTTTGAAACAATATTCAAAATGCTGGAAAGTATGGAACTTATATTTTTATAAAATGTCTTTTCCTTTTCTACAGCCTTTGAAGTAAGAGCCCTTTCTGCTTCGAGCACAGCCCTCTGCGATTTTAAAAGTGAAATCTCTCGTTCGGTTTTATTTGAAGAAAGAATATCTACAGACACAGTCGCACTTGCACTGTCAAAGCTGGTCTTTCCATCCGCTAGGCTCATCTGACCGTTTACATTCAAAGCAAGATTGTTGTATTGGGGAAGACTTGCATTCAGACCAGGATATACTTTAAAGGAAGAATCATCACCAAAAGTAAAAGTCATGTCTCCGCTGGAAAGTTTTAAGGCAAAGCCTTTTTCTATCTGGGTAAGTTCGGCATTTAGTTTTGATTTTTGCAATTCGAGTGTAAGATTTTTTAATTCCGAATCGCGCTCAAGATAAGATGCTAACAGTTCCTGAGTTGGAACTAGCTCAAAAGCATTAAGGATATTAATTGTAAGAAAGGCAGCCAAGGCCCCAAGTATTATTCGTTTCATAAGAATCCTTATATTTCTATTTTCGCAGATTTCCAAAAAATTTCCATATAAGGATTGTTATATAACATGATTTTAAAAGGCCTATGCTCCAGCCCCTGCAAGACTTCCAATAATGTCTGCACCGCTTATAAAGGTTGCAACAGAGCTTCCAAGCGAAGACAAAATAAAAATCAGTAAAATACGAAGAATACGATTTTTATAAAAGCCTATAAAGGTTACATCATCCTGGAGTGTTTCCATGTCGCGAACCTTTGGCTTACATACAAAGGCCTGCACAATTGCCGTAACAAAACCGCAGCCAATAAAAGGACAGAGCGAAGTTATTGGAGCACTTACAAAAGCAACAAGGATTGTAATTGGATGACCTGCAGCAAGCAAGGTAAGAGTTGCGGCACAAGTACCGTTCCATAAAATCCAGGATTTAAGCATCTTGGTACCAAGCTGGGTTCCTCCATATATAAAGCCTGCAACAATAAGGCCAACAATTGCTATAGGAATAATCCATGCTGCAATTTTACCACCGGCTGTTTTTGGAGGCACTACATCAATCTCTTCAAGATTAGCATTCTGCCCGCCGGCAATTTTTTCAAGATTTTCTACAACACCGTCTAAGTGGCCTGCACCCAAAACTGCAACAACATTTTTTCCCTGGCTGTCCCAGATTTTTTGTGCAAGATAAACATTGCGTTCATCGATGAGAACTTCCTTTACAACAGGCATGTAATCTGCAAGCTCGTTCATCATCGAATCCATCTCATTTTTTTCTTTGATGTTTTCAATGTCGTCGGCGCTCATATCTTCTTTACTGAAGGCAGAAGATAAAAGAGTTGCTAGAAGCTTGCATTTACCCCAGAAGGAATTTTTTGCCCAGGCCCGCTTTAGTGTAATTTGAATTGCGCGGTCTGCCATAACTGTTGGAATATTAAGTTCATCGGCAACCCTCATTGCAGCAAGCATTTCGTCACCAGGATTTACTCCAACATTCTGGCCCATCCTGCGCTGGAAAGAAGCAAGCACAAGATTAGCAAGCAGTAAAAATCCTTCACCTCGGCGAAGAACCTTTACAATATCAAGTTCTCTATATTTATCTTTATTACGGATTGAATCCGCACGTTTTTCATCAAGCTCTATTGCAACGCTGTCTGGCTTAAGCTCACGTATTGTTGATTCTACTTCTGCAACACTTTCTGCCGAAACATGCGCTGTACCAATTAAAGTAATCGTCCTTTCTCCAAAAGAAAGAACCCTCTGCAACTGACTCATAAACCAAGTCCCCACTCTGCTATTCTATATTCAAAGAACATTGGTGCCTGCATTGCTGCAACCTTGGCATAATATTCCTGGGCTGCTTCTATTGAACCGTTTACTTCATAAAAGAGCCCAATATAAAATAGCATTTTACCCTTTTTATTGCTATTGTCTTCCTTATTAATTTTATTTAAAAGTGTTGTTTCTGCGTTCCTGCTGTAATTATCAACATAAAGGCGAACAAGATTATATTCTACAGAATCCCGCTCAAGTTTTTTCATTAAATCCTGGGCAATTTTTTTTGGAGTATTTCTGTCGCCTTCTTTAAGATACATTGCAATATTCATAAGCTGATAAGACCAGTTATCGCTGTAAGAATAGGCCTTGTCAAAAAGAGCACGTGCATTCTTGTAATTTCCAAAATGATATTCAAGAATGGCAGTAGATTCATAAGCATAATAATAATCAGGATTTGTGCGGATAACTTCTCTGTAATTATACAAAGCCTGATCAAACTTTTCCTGTTCATCATAAATGCCAGCAAGATAAGCATAAGCAAGGAAGTAATCAGGAAGGATTTCTACAGCTTTATTCCAGCATTTAATAGATTCACTGTATTTTCCCTGATAGCGGTAATAAGTTCCCATATCAAGATAAAAATCATAATTATCAGGATCATAAAGAAGGGCATCCTGTGTAAGCTTAATTGCGCGCACATAATTGTAATCTTCGGCAGCAAGCTTTCCCATAAGGGCAAGAGCCTGAGAATTTGTAGGATCGTGGTCTAAAATTGTCTGACACACATTTTTTGCAAGCTTAAGGTCGTCCATGTAATAGGTCATTTTTGCATAACCATAAAGCGCATCAGAGTTATTTGGATCAGACTTAAGAGCCTTTCCATATGCATCGCGGGCAAGCTTCCATTTGTGGTTAAGAGCCTGCTCGTCGCCCTGCATGATATTTACCTGAACATTATAAGGATCTGTTGCAAGAATAGCTTTTGCTGCGGCTTTATAAGCAGTACTGTCTCCCTTTGCCTTTGCACAAAGAGTTTTTATTTCAAGGGCAGAAAGGTTAGAAGCGTCTACAGCAAGCACCTGGTCTGCTACATTAATAGCCATGTCATAATTTCCGTCAGAAACATAAAGGGAAGCAAGGACCAGCTTAAGCTCTAAATCATCCTTGAGTTCCGAAGGAATTTTTTCAAAAAGAGCAATTGCACCTTTTACATCGCCCTTATCAAGAAGAGCCTGCAGCTTCTTTGCAAATGCAATATTTGGAGGATCTTTTGGTTCCTCAGGCTTAGGCTGAACTTGTGTTTTCTCTGGCTTAACCTGTGCTTCCTGAGGCTCGGATTGTGGTTCCTGAGGCTCTCGAAGGACCTCTTCATCAACCTGCTCAGGGGCCGGGGTTGTAGTACAGCTCCAGAATGTAAAGGCAATTGCAAATCCGGTCAACAAAATCACTAATATTTTACTTTTATTCATAATTTATTCCTTGTCCTTTATAGTTGAAAGTCCCTCATTTTTTAGCTAAACTATAACTACAATGAACATGCGCGTTATAAGGAAAGCAATAGGGCTTCTGATTGTCGATATCGTTATTATCATCGGCATTTTTATTCTTCAATTTAGAACAGATTCTTCAATCCTCAAAAAAATCGGAAATCTTCAAATTTCCATGGCAAGGGCAGAAACCCAAGACTCTTCTTATGATCTTCAGAATAAACTCGAAGTTTCTTATAACGGCATTACCCTTCATAGCGACGACCAGAACAGTATTAAGATAATACAAAAAGATGAGCCGGTTGCCAAGAACATCAAATTAATTTCTTATACCGAAGATGAGCTGCAGTATACATTTAAATTTACAGATGATATCAGCCTTGTTGTAATGCTGGCCCAGAAAGAAGGAGATTCTCCTCTTACAGTTTATGCAGATATTCCAAAAGATGTAACAGATTTATATATTCCTTTCAATTTCTCATACAACACAAAGATTTTGAATCAGGAAAACAACAGGATTCTTATAGAAGGCAAAAAGCAGAACTGGAGCGTAAATGCCTCAGAAATCGTTGATAATTACCTGCACCTTACCTATGCCGATAACCTTGCCCAATACGCAATCTACGACGAATCAAAGAAATTTACACTTGATGACCTTATTAATCTGGCAAGTGCCGATAAGAACCTTTACGATCAGACTGTAAATACAATAAGCACAAACCTCATCAATACCTTTAAGTCTTCTTTGAACGAAAACAACTTCACAGAACAGGCTGTAGTTGCATACATTTCTGCAATGGCTAAAAACGGAAAGTATAAAGCCGCAATTGATGATATTCCACAGGACTACAAAAAGAGCGAATCAAGAACTTATCTTTCTGCTCCATTCCTTAACAGCCTTGCAAGCATGAATACTAAGCTTGATTCTATTATTAAAGATTCAAACAACAAGATTAAGGTTGCCGCAGGCAATGGTATGCTCGACATATTTACAATCCAGAATCTTGCTGCACGCCTTTGCATTTACAGCGACAAAGCAGATGTAACAGCCGTTTTGCGAAATGCCGCTTCTGCAGATATTCATTCTCTTACACTGGCACAAATCTCGGGCATAATGAGAACTTATGTTGAATTATTGGATTTAAACAAAGATTATGCTCTTATACTTGAACCTGTTCTTGAAAAATGTATTGAACGCATTACCGAAGCCTGTACCTTCGAAAACGACGTTCTTACAATTTCCGAAAACGATACCTTCCTTTCTGTAGTTCAGGCTGCCGAAACAGGTATTTCTTTGATGCGCTACGGTTTAGCCACAAGAAACGATACCTATACAAAAGCCGGTCGTGTAATTATTAATTCATACCTTGGCGAAAGTTCATCATTCGATTTGCGAACTCTTACCACAATTTATCCGCTCCTTGCTTATGATAACACCTTCTATCCACATATCCAGCTTATTCACGGCTCAGGAAAGGATGTTATGTGGGCCTGGACTTGTGCAAACAGCATAAAGTATGCAACAGACGACGAAGGGGCTCTTGTTCTTTCTATAGACTTCCCTCTTGAATATACACATTATGTAATTTTCAAAGGCATCCCGGCATTTGAACAGATATTCATCTACGACATGGCCTTCCGTACAGACCCTCGCTTTGAAACTTATAATTCTTCGGGTTATGTATATAAAGCCGATACACAGACCCTGCTTCTCAAGTCTAGACATAAGTCTCAGCTTGAAAAGATCAGAATGTCTTATAAACCGGTTTCAAAACCAGCTCCAGCCCCTGCACCAAAACCAAAGGAGCCGGAAAAGCCGGTTGAAACAACAACGGAAAGTACCGTGGTTCCTGAGCCTGTCGAAGAGCCACAAAGCACAGATAGTACGAATACCCCTGAGGCCACTTCTACAAGCTCAGGGACCACTGATACAATAACTGAATAAGGAAAAACTATGGCAAAAACATTTGATGACAAAAAAATCATTTACACAATGGATCGTGTAGGTCGCGCCTACGGAACAAAAGTTGTACTCAAAGATATAAGCATTTCGTATTTTTATGGCGCCAAAATTGGTGTAATTGGACCAAACGGTTCTGGTAAATCTTCACTTTTCAAAATTCTTGCCGGAAAAGATAAAGATTACACAGGTGAAACTTCTTTAGCCCCTGGCTATTCAATCGGTTACCTTGAACAGGAACCATACCTTGAACCCGGAAAAACTGTAATGGATATTGTAAAAGAAGGCGTAAAACCAATTACAGACCTTCTTGCCGAATTTGATAAAATTAACGAAGCCTTTGGCGACCCTGATGCCGATTTTGACAAATTGTGTGCCCGCCAGGCCGAAGTTCAGGAAAAGCTTGATACCTGCGATGCATGGAATCTTGATAACAATCTTGAACTTGCAATGGAAGCTTTACGCTGCCCTCCACCAGAACAGGTAGTAGACGTACTTTCGGGTGGTGAACGCCGCCGTGTTGCTTTGTGCCGCCTGCTTCTTCAGCAGCCAGATATTCTTTTGCTCGACGAACCTACTAACCATCTTGATGCCGAAACTGTAGCCTGGCTCGAAAAACATCTTCACGATTATCCTGGAACAGTAATTGCCATTACCCACGACCGCTACTTTCTTGATGATGTTGCAGGCTGGATCCTTGAACTTGACCGCGGAGAAGGCTATCCATTTAAAGGCAACTACTCAAGCTGGCTCGAACAGAAAAACCAGCGCCTTGCCCTTGAAAGCAAACACGAATCTGAACGTCAGAAAGAAATTCAGCGAGAACTGGAATGGATTCACATGGGCGCAAAAGGACGTCAGGCAAAGCACAAGGAACACATTACCCGCTATAACGAACTTATGTCTCAGGAAAGCAAAAAACAGCTTAAAGATGCCCAGATTTCTATTCCTGCAGGCCCTCGTCTTGGCGGACAGGTAATTGATATTGAAAATCTTACAAAATCCTTTGACGACAAACTTCTTTTTGAAAATTTAAATGTTCATATTCCGGCTGGTGCCATTATTGGTATTGTAGGACCAAACGGTGCGGGTAAAACAACCCTCTTCAAGATGATTGTAGATGCTGCAGGCCTCCCTGGTGGAGAAAAACCGGACAGCGGCAGCATTAAAATTGGTTCAACAGTTAAACTTGTATATGTTGACCAGATGCGCTCTACCCTCGATATGGATAAAACAGTTTACGAAACCTTAGGTGGCGGCGGAGACCTTGTAAAGCTTGGTGCCGTTGACGAAAAAGGCCGGGCCCTTGAAGGTGGAGTTCGCGAAGTAAATGCCCATGCTTACTGCGGCTGGTTCAATTTTACAGGCCCTGATCAGAATAAAAAAGTAAGCGTGCTTTCTGGTGGTGAGCGCAACCGCCTGAACCTTGGACTCATGCTCAAAGAAAGCGGAAACGTTTTATTATTTGACGAACCTACAAACGACCTTGATGTTCAGACAGTACGTGCCCTTGAAGAAGCTCTTGAAGATTTTGCAGGCTGCGCCCTTGTTGTAAGCCACGACCGCTGGTTCTTAGACAGAATCTGTACACATATTCTTGCATTCGAAAATAATTCCGAAGTTCGATTCTTTGAAGGAAACTGGTCTGAATATGCAGAATGGAAGATGAAGGAATTTGGCGAAGAAGCAGGCGTTCCAAAAAGAACTGTTTACAGAAAGCTAAGCCGTTAGACTACATTCTGTTCAAGAGTGCATCCAGCGTATACATTGCACCAAGCGCTGTCTTGCACTCCAAAAAGATTTTTCCAAGATTAGGGTCAAAGTGGGTACCAAACTCTTTTTCCATAATTTCAAAGGCAGTATCATAGTCATAGGCATCCTTATAGCAGCGCCTTGTAACAAGTGCATCAAAAACATCGGCAAAAGCCATAATTCTGGCCTCTATAGGAATTTCTTCCCCCTTTAAGCCGCAAGGATAACCTTCTCCATTCCATCGCTCATGATGATAATGTGCAACATTAACTGCAATCCGCTTAAGATTTTCATCATCAACTTCGCGCAGAACACCAAGAACGATTTTTGCACCTTCTGTTGTATGCTCTTTCATTTCATCGTATTCTTCCGGAATAAATCTGCCGGGCTTTTGAAGAACCGCATCATGAACTGCAATTTTTCCAAGATCATGCATAGGAGCAGCTTTTATAACATTTAAATAGAAAGTGTCATCAAGATAATCATATTCCTTGTGCTTTTTTATCTGATCAACAAAAATGCGAACCCCTTCACTAGTTCTACGGATGTGGTCGCCTGTACTGTTATCGCGGCTTTCTACAACGCTGGCAATTCCTGTAATAATAGAATTCTGGATATTAACAATTTTCTGTGCCTTTTCTTCTACCTGAAGCTCAAGAATATGCTGATTTCCCTCAAGGTTATCAAGACGCTTCTGGTGAGAAGTAACATCACGGATTTCTACAAGATAGCCTACAATTCTGTCGCCGTTTCGAATATATCTGATTGTAGCCATTGCAGTAAATTTTGGAGTCATGAGTTTGAGCTCATTCTTTTTACCCTTTTCCCAATCATCAATCCAATCTAATATCAATGAATAATAATCAGAATCTTCCAGCTTAAGATATTCATCAATTACAGCGTAATTTAATTCGGGAATAAGTTTTAGGGCAAATTCATTGCAACCCAGAAAGTGCCGCTTGTTATCAAAGGTAATATATCCATATTCCTGACGCTGGGTATAAACATTAATAAGATTTTCGGACATGTCATACATGCTGGCCCGCTTAAAGACTGCAAGTAAAGCCGCAAGCAGAATGATATTTATAAATGGATAGATTTCAAATTTTGCCTGAACAAGACGGGTTATACCGGCTGCAAGAATTGTAATAGTAAGAATTACAAGAAGATATTTTACAGTCCTGACCGAAATCTTTCTTCTTTGCTTAATTGAAATAACAATAACAGCAATACAGGCCAGGAATGTTATAACAATAAAGGTCGGATAAAGGAAGTACAGAATACCAAATTCCTTATAAAGGAAGGTAGAACCATAATACATCTGAATATCAAGATTCTTAAAGAAGATATCTGTATGATTACATACACCGACAAGCAGCATTATTATAAGTGCTACAAAAAAGAATAAACGTTCAACCTGATGGTTAAGCTTAATTGTACAGATATCAGCAATAACAAAAAACAAAAAGACAAAGGTTAAAGTATTACCAATAAAATATATCTGTGTACCGCAGAGGGCTTCTCCAACTGTACTGGAAAAAGATTCAAAAGCACAGCCATAGTTTGCAACAAATGAAACTATGAATAAAATCATTCTGTTTTGATTATTTTTACCCAGCCGACTTTCGTAAAAAACAATCAACTCTAAAAGAGAAATAAAAAATGCAGCCAGATATAAAGCTCTTAACATTTATAATAATTATAAACTAATTTTGCTATTTGTATAGAAAAAAATAAAAAAAAGACTGCCCGGGTGGACAGTCTTTATAACATTGTGTCATTGTCGGGCTTGACCCGACAATCTCAGCATTAAAATGCCTATTCCTTAACACCACCAATTGTCATACCTACTCTAATCCGAAGCCGCAGTGCGGCTTCAACCTCTTAGCAGGGGGTAATGGGGGCGGCGCTGAGCCCCCATTGATGGCATAGTACCTAAAGATTTATTCCTTAACACCACCAATAGTCATTCCCACAACAAAGTACTTCTGTACAAATGGGTAAACAACCAGAATCGGTAAGGTTGCAACTACTGTAATAGAAGAACGAATACTGATTGGTGTAGACATTGATGTAGCAGAACCAGAAGCAGCGGCAACGGCCATAGAACCGGCATCGGCAGCAGATGCACTCTGGTTTTGACTTGCCTGTAAGTAAGACATAAGTACATATTGCAAAGAATGCAGGCTTGGCTTGTTAGAACAATAGAGGTATGTATCAAACCAGCTGTTCCATGCATTTACGGCAACGAACAAAGAAATCATAGCAATTGAAGGAACAATAAGAGGCATAATAATGCTCATGAAAATCTTAAACTCGTTGGCACCGTCTATACGGGCAGATTCAACAAAGCTGTCTGGAAGTCCGTTAATGTAAGTTCTTACAAGAATAAAGTTGAATACATCTACAAGACAAGGAATGATATAAACCGAATACTTACCAATAAGATGAAGATTCTTAATGAGCATGTATCCAGGAATCAAACCTGCGTTTACATACATAGAAATAACAATAATCGATGTAAGAGGTCTGCGGATTACAAATTCCTTACGGCTGAGTGCATAAGCCATCATACTTGTACAGAATACGCACAATACAGTTTGAATAATTGTTCTGGTTACAGAAATAATTCCGGCATGGAAAATTTCATCAGTAGTAAAAAGGTTAGCATAGTTCTGCCAGGTAAACTTACGAGGCCAAAGCTTAATACCACCCTTCAAAGCATCAAGACCTTCGTTGAAGGAAATAGCAACAGTATTCCAGAAAGGATATACAGTAGCAACAACTACAAAAGCCAGAGTTAAGAAGATTATAGTATCAAAAATGATATTGCTAATCTGTGTCTGCCTTTTAGCAGCATAATATTGATTAAGTTTCTTGTCGTCTGTCATATTAATCGCTCCTCGCCAGCTCTCTTAGCAAGCCAGTTGGCCAAAAGCAAGAGAAGAATATTTACGGCATTCTTAAAGATACCCGCAGCAGTTGCAAGAGAGAAGTTAAACAGTTTGAAACCAAACTTCAATACATACAGGTCAATTGTATTTGCATAGTCAATGATAAGACCATTCTGTAAGAAGAACGGCATTTCAAAGTTAGCATCAAGAATATGACCGGCAGACATAATCATCATGATGATGATTGTTGGTTTAATTCCTGGCAAAGTAATATGCCAGATTTTTCGTAAACGACCACAACCGTCAATCTGAGCAGCTTCGTACAAACATGGGTCAATGGCAGTCATTGCACCAAGATATACGATGGTATTCCAACCAACTTCCTTCCATACATAGGTCCAACCAATGATATGCCAGAAGTATTTTGGAGTAGCCAGCCACTGTACAGGTTCTTTTATAAGATGGAGACCCATCAATATGTTATTTAAAGTTCCGTCTTCAACGGAAAGAACATTCGCAACCAGACCCGTTACAATTACCCAAGAAAGGAAGTGCGGGAGATAAGATACAGTCTGAACAAAGCGTTTAATTCCAATAACGCGTACTTCGTTCAAAAATACTGCAAGCAAAATTGCAGTAATATAACCAAGAGCCGTACTTATAAGGCTCATACAGATTGTATTTCTTAAAGCAAGAAGGAATTCCTTGCTCTTAAAAAGTTCTACAAACCAATGGAATCCTACCCATTCCTGTTCACCAAAAGACAATTGAGGTTTGTATCTTTGGAAACCCATTGTCCAACCCCAAAGAGGGATATATCTGAACAAAATGACATAGAGAACAAAAGGAACAGACATTGCAATAAGCATTTTCTGCTTACCCAAAAGCTTCCATTTATTCTTTTTATTTGTTAGTTCTGTAGCCGGAACAGCCACAGCCTCTGTAGTTTTTTTATTTTTCATAAAAAATGCCCGTTTATATAATAAATTAAAAAAAGTCCACAGTTATCTGTGGACTTTTTTTTTGACAGAAGAAAGCACCTGCCTTCCCCTGTCATTGATTAAGCCGACACAGAGTGTCAAGTCTTAATTACTCTGGAAGACCACCGAACATTTCTACACGGTTGTCAAGCTGCTGCTGCATGAACTTGTTGTATGTAGCTGTAAGAGGCTTGAGCAATGCACAGTATTCATCCCATGTCTTATCGAAGTCAGCTGGTTTACCCATGATCATCTGTGGGAGATACTTTCTCTGAACTGTTTCGAATCCAGTCATAGCAACTGCTGCTTCTTCTTCGAATCCACCCTTTTCAGCAGATGGGTTACACTGCCACATTGGGTACCATCCAGCATTCTCTGGTGGGTTAGGATCTACGAATTCAGCATAAGAATTTACACCGTAAGCAGCCCACAATTCAAGGTCAACCTTCTTCTGAGCCAAAGCATATTCCCAAGGAAGATCATCCATTGAGCGAGAATATCCAGACTTCATAGTTCCTTCAAGTTTTGGAGCTTCTTCACGCCAGAGCATAGCACAGTTCTTTTCAAGATAGTTTGGATCTTTCTGATCTGCACGCATCTTGTCTGTTCTGTAAGCAGCACCCTTTGTACCTGTAACCTTTCCGTCTGTATCGATGAGGTAATCAGTTCCTTCAAATCCCCAGTAGAGAACTTTCTGGTTTTCTTCTTCGAGCATCTGATCCATGAACTTCAAGATCTTGATAGCTTTGTCTTCTGGACACTTTACAGTGATACCATAACCTCTCTGGAGGTTTGGAAGAGAGCGGTCACGATAGTGTGGCTTGAATGTTTCGTCAAATACGAGTGGAAGTGGAGCATATGTTCTTTCATCTTTTCCAGCTGTCCAGAGTGTCTGTTCTGGTTCGCCCATGAACT